>JAQVNN010000053.1 GCA_028703105.1 Paludibacter sp.
AAAGCTGTGCATGCAGAAATGTCAATCGCAGTTGCACGGGGTATCTATGTTGTTAAAGTAGCAGATATGGTTAAGAAAGTGGTTGTTGACTAATATCCTTATCAAAAGCGGAGTAAGATGCCCGATAAGTGTCTTGCTTCGCTTTTTATTTTGAAAATTTCGTTCATCAAAAAAAAATATCATGAGAAAACTGACTTTATTATTTGCAATTCTTTTTTCATTGCATCTTGCTGCCGAATCTGGCAAAGGTGTAATTTATGTGGTTCCGAATGGAACAGGTACCGGCGCTTCGTGGACCGATGCACTGGGTAATATCCAGGATGCCATTACATTAGCTAAAACGCAAGACCCTGAAGCACGCAAGGATGTTTGGGTGGCTGCGGGTGAGTTTGAAATATCTACTGCTATTATTTTAATCGATAGTGTGAATGTATATGGTAGTTTTGTCGGTACAGAAACAAGCTTGTCTGAACGTGCCAAAGTAAATGGTGGAAGAGCATGGGAATTTGAAAATCCCACTGTTCTCAAAGGAAAGGGAGCCCGCTTGGTAGAAACAGCAGCTGCCTTTGATATGGAAACTGTTGTGGATGGCTTTATCATGACCGATGGAAATGGTGTGGGAAGCTCAACCACGGGAAGTGGGGGAGCAGCAGCTTTACGGCCTAATGTGGTGCTTCAAAATTGTATTGTTAAAAATAACGCCTCCAATAAAGCAGGAGGAGGAGTTTTTATGTATCCGGGGGGAACGGTGCGTCACTGCTTAATTAAAGATAATACACATACTGTAGGAGGTAACGGCGGTGGTGGAATCTTTTGTAACACCAGTGATTTGGGTTACCAGGCTTATATTGAAAATTGTGTGATTACAGGTAATAATTCGACCATCAGAGGAGCAGGAATTAATGTGCAAGGAGGATCGATGACTTACATTGCAAATTGTGAGATATTCAATAATGTTGCTTATAATGAAACTGCTTCACCGAAATTCAGACCAGGTGGCGGAATTTATGCGAACAGTGCTAATAACCGTATTACAAATTGTCTGGTTTATAACAATACAGGTGCAACAGCAGTTTACAGCAACGGAGGTAACTTGTATAACAATACCATCGTGAAAAATATCGGTGGGGTATATTTTGCCGGAAATACAATAACTGCAATCAACAACCTTGTCTGGGGCTGTGCAACGGATGCTACAGGAGAAACTCCCACCAGTATTACAGGGGTTAATAATACAACATGGGTTGTAAAAAACAACGCAACTTATAATCCCATACCTACTGATAAAGGTTGGACGACTGAAGAAAACATCCGGTTCTCTTCGAATGTTTCAAATGGAGATGTACCTGATTCAGATCCGGAAACTGTGGGAAGTGGACCGAAATTCGTTAAAGTTTCAAATTTTATCGGTGCAGCGCAAACAGAACAAGAAAAAGCATATCTCGACAGTGTAGATTGGAGTTTGACTACCTTTTCACCGGTTGTGAATGAAGGAATGGCAGTTGAGGCTGTTGTTGAAGATATTACAGGACTTCACCGTCCGCAGGGATTCCCTGTAGCAGAAGCTAAATATGATATCGGCGCTTATGAATTGCCGTATCATCTGGTGGTTGCCGGAGAACCGGAATCAGCAAAAGGGTCTATTTTGTCTTCACTTGGTGTACCGTTGTCTGAAAATTATACATTTGGATATGCGCATGGAACGGATTTAGAACTTATTTTTGTTCCTGAAACAGAAAAGCCTATTTATAGGGCTTATTATACCATTTCGAACGATGGAGGTCTTACCTTTAAAGGGGAACAGGTTGATTTTACCGCAGAAATAGATTTTTCTGAATCTCCTGGAATGGGCTCCTGGAAAACTGTTGTGAACAAATCTTTCAAAATCACGGTGCTTTGGGAAGATCCTTCTTCAGTTGCTTCACTTAAAGATACTCCAATCAACTGTTTTGCAGTTGACAACGGTATTCAGATTAAGGGTGTAAAAAGAGGAGATCTGATTCGTGTGTATAATTTCTCAGGCATGTTGGTTCATCAGTCACTCGCTAATGCAAATGATGTGTTTGTAAAAGCTGAAAGAGGTGTTTATATCGTTCGCCTGGCTGAGGGGGTACAAAAAGTACTTGTGAAGTAGCATAACTTTAACTATTCTCTCTATATATGATAATATCCGAAAAAATACATCCATCATTGTATTCTTTCGGATATTATTAGCCAGATAACATGAATATTGATTAAATTTGGAAACCTGCACTAAAAAGGATATTCTCCTGCAATAGAAAATTATTAGGAATGTGGCGTTTATATCCGTTTATTGAGATAAAAAAATAAAAAATAATTGTATGAAATACATAATTTCAAAAGTAAATTTGATTGTGCTTTTTTTGTGTTTTGTTTTTCAGGTGGCAGCTCAGTCAAATATCTCCATCACAGGGGTCGTTTATGATGAGTCAGGAGCATCGCTTCCTGGAGTAAACGTTCTTCTGAAAGGTCAGAATAAAGGGACTATCTCTGATTTTGATGGAAAATTCAGCATTACAGTGCCTAATGCAAATGCTGTATTGGTGTTTTCTTATCTTGGATATGAAACACAGGAAACGAAGGTGGACAAATCCAAACCGATGGTTATCGTCATGAAAGAAGAAAGTAAATTTCTTAACGAAGTGATGGTTATCGGGTACCAGGATGTCCGTCGTAAAGACCTTACAGGTTCTGTTGCAAAAGCAAATATCGAAGATATGATCAAGGCTCCTGTTGCCAGCTTTGACCAGGCATTTGCCGGTCGTATAGCCGGTGTGAATGTAAGCTCGGGTGAAGGTATGCCGGGTGAATCAATGCGAATCGTGATTCGAGGAAATAATTCATTGACTCAGGATAATACGCCCCTGTACATCGTAGATGGATTCCCCGTTGAAGATCCTGCTGTTGCAAGCTCGATTAACATGAATGATATAGAATCTGTCGATGTGTTAAAGGATGCCTCAGCGAGTGCAATTTATGGTGCACGTGGTGCAAATGGTGTAATCATCATAACTACGAAGAAGGGTTCTGTTGGAAAACCAATCATCAGCTATGATGGTTCCTATGGTTTGCAACAGGTTACAAAAATAATCCCGATGATGGATGCATATGAATTTGTCCGGTTACAGTCGGAAGTATGGACGCCAACTCAAATGTCCGGAGACACGGGATATTTCAAAACCTATGAAGGTAAAATATATACCCTTGATGATTATAAGAATGTACCCCAGTTTAACTGGCAGGATTTGATTTTCAGGGTAGCACCTCAACAGAGTCACAACGTGACATTAAATGGCGGAACTGCCGGGAATCGTTATAATGCATCTTTTTCTTACTACGATCAGGACGGGATTGTGTTGGCATCAAATTATAACCGCTTGCAGGGAAAACTTGGAACAACAATACAAAAAGATAAATTAAATATCAACCTGAGTACCAACTATTCAAGAGCAACCCAAACGGGAGCTTCTCCTTCCCAGAGCTCTTATAGTGGTATGAATAACTTATTTTACAGTGTGTGGGGATATCGTCCGGTTACACAGCCTGGTATTCCTTTAAATTCATTGTTAGAAGAAGTGGTTGACGAAGGGATAGATCAAACCAATGATTATCGCTTTAACCCGATAATGTCGCTGAATAATGAATACCGTAAAAATACGACTGCTTTTAACCAATTTAATGGTTTTGTTGAATATGAAGTGTTGAAAGGTCTTAAGCTAAAAGTAACAGGAGGTTACACCATCGATGGTAGAAGAAGTGAAACGTTTAATAATTCTAAAACACGCTATGGATCACCTGTTTCGACAGATAAAGTGAATGCAACCTTCTGGACTTCAGAGCGTAAAACATGGTTGAATGAAAATACGGTAACTTATCAGACGAATGTTCAAAAAAAGCATTTTATCAATGTGCTTGGAGGGGTAACATTTCAGGAGTCGATGTATGATTATTATAGCATGAAGAGTGCCAATGTCCCTTATGAAAGCCTCGGAATGCCCGGTATGAGTTATGGAATCCCCAATTTGTTAAATTCAGCTAAATCAAGCTGGAGCATGTTTTCGTACCTGACCCGGTTGAATTACAATTACAAGTCAAAATATTATGTTACCGCTTCATTCCGGGCAGATGGATCTTCAAAGTTTAGAAAAGAAAACAGGTTCGGGTATTTCCCGTCGGCATCGCTGGCCTGGAATTTTACAGAAGAAGATTTCATGGAATCATACAGCCAAATCCTGAATTCTGGTAAATTGAGACTGAGTTGGGGAGAAACCGGAAACAACCGGGTAGATGATTATGCCACTTATTCAATTTTTAGACCACTCAAGGGTACAGAGGGTAATCTTTCAAAACCGGAAGATGTACCGCATGGAATTTATCCGTTTAATAATAATATTCAGAATGTTGGTGTTATCCCTTATAGCCTTGCAAACCCAAATCTAAAATGGGAAACCACTACACAAACCAATATCGGTGTTGACCTGGGTTTTTTTGATGACAGAATAAACCTTACTTTTGACTGGTATAACAAAATCACTTCTGATCTGTTGTTGCTCGCATCATTGCCTTATTCATCCGGCTATGGTAGTGCCACAAAGAATATAGGTAAAGTTCAGAATCAGGGAGTGGAATTCACCATCAATACGACGAATATTCAAACGAAGAAGTTCCGCTGGACAAGTAATTTTAACATCGCGCTGAATAAGAACAGGGTGTTGGGCCTGACAGAAAATCAATTGTCAATGTTAGCAAACGGGTATTTTGACCAGCAATTTACCGCTTCCAATTATATTTCGAAAATCGGGTATCCTATGGGGATGATGTATGGTTATCTCTTTGAAGGTACCTATAAAGATGATGATTTTACTTTTGATGGAACTACATATACGCTTAAAGAGGGTGTACCCCGTTATACATCAGAGATAAACACCCAGCCCGGTTATCCGCGTTATACAGATATTAATGGTGATGGCATTATCGATTCAAACGACCAAACTTTTATCGGACGTGGAGATCCAATCCATATCGGTGGTTTTGCAAATAACTTTGAATATGCAGGGTTCGATTTAAGTATTTTCTTTCAGTGGTCATACGGTTCAAATATATTAAATGCTAACCGATTAATGTTTGAAACGGGATACAACAAAAGGCGGGATCTGAACCAGTTTGCTTCATATGTTGACAGGTGGACCACGGACAACAAAGATAGTGATATACCAAGGGTCAGTGGCTCTTCTTCTAATACGCTTTTCTCTTCACGTGTGATTGAAGATGGATCATACCTTCGTTTAAAAACACTATCGCTGGGATATACTTTTGATAAAGGATTTGTCAAAAAATTGAAATTGAGCAAAGCCCGTATCTATTTCTCAGGCCAAAATTTATTTACGTTAACGAAGTATAGTGGTTATGACCCTGAAGTTTCAATACGCAATTCCGCGCTTACCCCGGGACTTGATTTTTCTGCCTATCCGCGTGCGATCTCCGTTAATATGGGTGTTAATCTGAGTTTTTAATGTAACAAAAATATAAACAGATGAAATCAAATTATAATAACAATAATATGAAACGTTGGATGAAGAAATCTTCACAGGGACTTGTGATGTTTTTCCTTTTGTTTCATTTTACTTCATGTTCGGATTTTCTGGACAAAACACCTTACACACTAACTCCGGAAACATTCTTTAATAATGAAGCAGAGTTGTCTTCATTTCTGACGGGTACTTACAGTCCGATTATGCAGGAACAGTTTTATGGAAATTTTTATCCGGTATATCTCGCCGGAGGAGACGACCTTACGTTTTTTCAACGTGCTACTCCGACTAATAGTATAATTTGTGCAAATGCCAATAGTAGTACTAATCATATTCTTTTCTTGTGGAGACTCCTATATGCCGGAATAAACCGCGCTAACACCTTAATAGAAAGTGTGGATCGAAATCCGGAAATTTCAAAAACTATCCGCGACAGGTCAAGGGCGGAAGCCTTGGTACTCCGGTCATTTTATTATTTTCACCTAATCCAGGGATGGGGAGATGTTCCGCTTAAACTTGAATCAACCGAGAAAGTAACAGGATTGGATGCTCCGAGAGTAGATAAGCAAATTATCTATGATACGATTATTGCTGATATCGCGAATAGTATTCCTTATTTGTATAAATCAACTGAACTGAAATATACGGGACGGTTGACCCAATCAGCAGCAAAAGGTATTCTCGCACGAATTTATTTATTCAGGGCAGGTGAGCATTTCCGTGATAAAACGACTCCTCATCCCGATCGTCAGTTTTTCTTCTCGGAAGCCAGGCGTTGGGCGCTGGAAGTGAAAGAAAGTGGTTTGCATGGTTTGGTTACTCCTTACAACCGGGTGTTCTTAGACTTATGTGAAGATAAGTATAACAGTACCGGAGTACTTGAAAGTATCTGGGAAGCAGAAGAGGCCGGTAACCGTACATCAGCTGAAAATGCTGCCGGACGAATTGGAAATACAATTGGATTTGGAAGTTCCAACGACTACTCTAATAGTGTGGAATATAATGAGCAACTGGGAATGCGTAACCCCGGGTATGGTTATAAATTTTTATACGGTTCGTTGAAACTTTATGAAATGTATGAAAATGAAGGAGATACAGCTCGTGGTAACTGGAACATAGCAAATTACGAATATGTATTTTCATCATCAGGAGACAAACCCGTTACGGGAAGAAAATATTACTTTGGAAAATTGCCTTCAAAATATAAGAATATTGATGGTTCTGTTTATGTTGATGACCAGGGTTTTACTCATGTTGAAGAAACTCAGGCTAACAGCGATCGGGTTAAAACCAGGTGTGCTGCAAAATATCGCAGGGAATATGAATTGCTAAGTCCAAAAAATAAAAACTATACGCCCATTAATTTTCCCATTCTTCGTTATAGTGATATTTTGTTGATGATTGCTGAAGCTGATAATGAATTGACTGCAGTCCCATCGGATTTAGCATATGAATGTATTGATGATGTTAGAACGCGTGCAGGCATTACTCCATTAAAAGATAACCCTCCTCTTACAAAAGAACAGTTCCGTAACGCCATCAAAAAAGAACGCGCCATGGAGTTCTGTTTCGAAGCTTTGCGCAGGTGGGATTTGATTCGCTGGGGTGACTTTTATCAGAGCATGTTAGGTATGCAATCTTATGTAAATCAGGATGGCTGGGGTGCCGGATTTAAATATGCCATTGATTATTACAAAATTTCAGAAGCCTATAATTATTTCCCGATACCGGAAGGTGAAATGGCTGTAAATAAATTGATTACAACAAATAATCCTGGTTGGTAATTTAATGAGTATAAACTGATTTTTTATTAAAAAAATATGAAAATAAATAATTTCATCTTCGCTCTATTGTCGATACTGCTTTTTACAGCATGTGATAATGTGCTGGAACAGGAAGTCGATCTTGATGTGAATGTCGAAGCCGCAGATTATCTTCAGTTTAATGATACAGCAGTCGTTGCACCTGTAGGCAGTAAAATAACTTTTAATTTCTCAGGAGAACCGGATTTTATTTCTTTCTCTTACGAAAGATTTCTTCCTACCAACGCAACGTTGAAATTTGCAACACAGGCTGCGTGGGGTACGCATGTGGAAAATACCTTGAATGTCTTTGTTTCAGGCGATTTTCCGGAGTTGGCTTTAAATGATTTTGCCAAAGATTCGACCACAATAAGAAACCATACCTGGACGGATATTTCTGCTTTGTGTAATTTGCCGGCTGTTGCCAACCAGAAAAAAAATGCGGAAGTAGCTTTCAATGAATACAGAGGAAAGAAAATGGTGATTGCTTTTCGCTATAAGCCTACTTTTGCAGCAGATTTTCAGCCTCTCTGGATAATTTCTGATTTGCAGATAAACAATACGAAGATTACGGACGGATCGAACATTTCAACTTTCCTTGCCGCTTCTATGGGTTTTACCCCTTTCGATATACTCAACAGAACGATTGCTTATAGTAGTAAAGATACAGCAGGAGTTTGGAACACAAACGACAAAGCTGCCATGAAAATACGTCAGACTTTTTCAAATAAAGCATTGAATGAAGACTGGTTAATTTCAAAACCAATTGATGTACCGCGTGGCCTCACGGAAGTTTATCCTGAAAAGGGGACAAAAGGCTTGAAAAACATAACGCAAAGACTTGATAGTTACACGCATACGTTTGATAAAGTAGGAGAATATGTGGTTAGTTTCAAAGCTTCTAATTATAATTATCAATATCAATCTTCTGTCATTAAAACTGTAAAGCTAATCATCACAGATTAAAATAGGTACGATCATCATGAGGTTTAGACTGTCTTTATGTTCTTTTTTGTTTTTAGTTTTTTTAGGGGTATTAAATGCGCAACAATATAGTTTTGATTCGGGAAGCATGGCGCCTTTTCAGCCGGCTGAACCAGCCAAAGCCCAGTTGTCGCTCGTGAATGTACCTTATAAAAATGGTAATGCAGCTTTGCAATGGAATTGGACAGCGCCGACTTCTCTGATGATTGATTATCAGGTTACACTTAAAAACTTCCGGGATGGTGTCATCTTCTGGGTGTATAACGAGACACCCGGAACGACACCGTTGCGGGGTGAATTCAGGGATACCAATAACAACGTAAGGTATTATTTCAATTTTGGGATGAACTTCTCCGGTTGGCGTATCTGTCGCATCGGGAGTCGTTATATGCTTGGAAACAAATCGGTAAGTGCTAACCTGAAATTACACCTGCTAACACCTTCCGGAGTTAACCAGGGCAGGCTGTTTATTGACCGCTTTTCTTTTGTTTCCGATGTTGGCTATCAAAATGCTCCGGATGCACAACAACCTGATAATACTGAAGCTGGTTATATCAATCATTGGAATTCGCTTTGGAAATGGGAAAGTGAATTGACTTACGATCTGCCTTTGCCGGCTTCGCTTACCGAAACACAGTTGACTTCGTTGCAAAGCATTGAAGAGGGTATTGATAAACGACTTCCTCAATCAGCCAGTTCTTCTGCTATCTCGACTGCTAAAAAACAGTTTAATAATGCCAACATTCGTAAAGAAGGTGGCTTCTGGGTAGGAGCTCCACTCGTTGTAAAGCCAGATAAAGGGGCTTCTGACATTAGTCTGGCTGAACTTGGAACTATGATGTACGGACTGGCATTGGATGCTTTGTTCAATAATAATCAAACTTCTTTACAACAATATCTTGATTTGTGGGATTATGCCCATAGTCAGGGTTTTGCTTATGGTAGTGCGATGGGTAACAATCACCATTACGGCTATGAAACGCGACAGATTTTTCAATCGGCATTCATGATGCGTGAAGCTTTAGATACTTCCGGAAAGTTGGATGAGGTAGCTGCTACCTTGTCTTTTTGGAGTGGTTTGCCTGAAAGCAGGCGGGCATTTGATATGGTAAGGGAAGGAGTGGTGGACACATGGAATACACTCCTGTTTCCCCGTTTGATTGCCGCTATGTTGATCCGGGATTTGCCTCAGCGTTACAGAGCCGTTAATGCTCTTGTGCGATGGGTTGATAGCTCTTTTGCCTATACACCGGGTAATCTCGGTGGATTTAAACGCGACGGGACGGTTTTTCATCATGCCGGTCATTATCCGGCTTATGCGGTAGGTGGTTTTGAAGGTATTGGTGATTTTATTTCGACACTCCCGGCTTCGTCTTTTAATTTATCTTTAGCTGCACGCAAAAATCTCGCGGAATCATTGTTCGCAATGTCCCACTATACTCATTTTACCGATTGGTCCATTGGTTTATCCGGGCGGCATCCGCATCAGGGGAGTATGACAAGCGCCGCGATTGAATCCTTTGGCTTACTTTCATTGTTGGGTGGCGTGTATGATACAAATGAAAGCATCGATTCAAAACTTGCTGGAGCGTATTTGCGTCTGGAGACAGTGAATACGCCTCTTAAACAACAATTGTCCTCTTATCCGACGGGAGATTTACCTTCCGGTTTTTTTGTATATAATCATGCAGCTGCCGGTGTTCATCGCCTGGGTAATAGCATGGTGACGATTAAAGGATATAATAGCGACGTATGGGGTTCTGAAATTTATACCAATGATAACCGTTACGGTCGTTATCAAAGTTATGGCGCTGTGGAGATTTTTAATGAAGGTACGCCGGTTTCCCGCAGGAACAGCCGTTTCAATCAGGCTGGTTGGGACTGGAACCGGTTACCTGGTACAACAACAATTCATCTGCCACTGAATTTGCTCGAAAGTCCGGTTACTTCAACCTTGATGGCGCGTTCCAAAGAAGACTTTGCGGGAGCTTCTTCATTAAGTGCTGAATTTGGTATATTCGGCATGAAACTATGGGAAGAAAATCTGATTAATAATACAAATTATACCCGTGATTTTAAAGCCCGAAAATCTGTTTTTGTGTTTGGAAAAAGACTCGTTTGTATTGGTACCGATATCAGCAATTCAAATGCAAGCTATCCTACTGAAACAACCCTTTATCAGCAAACTATTAACACCTCTACCGACCAGTTTGTACTGGACGGTAATGCTTATTATGCTTTGGGGTATAATGTTGATAGCCAGATTTCATCTGAACCGACAGTCCTGAGTGATATGAGCGGAAATTATTACCGCCTTACTCCTCCGTACCGGATTATTATTGAAGGAAAAGAACAGGTGTCCAAACACGATAAAACCCGTATTGAAACCAGGGGAAATTTTCTGACAGCGCGTATTGACCACGGAAAAAGTCCGGCAGGCGCCCGTTACGAATACATGATCATGCTGAAGCCTAACCCGCTGGAACGGATAAGGTGGAGTGGAGACCCTGCTTACAGAGTATGGCAGGCTGATGCAGCAGCCCATATTGTGCATGATACCATTTCACGTGTTACCGGATATGTGGCATACCAGACAATACTGCCAACCAAAGGTATTGTAAAACAACTATCAGCAGAAAGTTTGTTGATGCTGTTGCAGACAGATGATGTAAATCTGGTCATGAGTGTCTGTGACCCTTCACTGCATTTGCCGGAAAAAACCAATAACAGTGAAAATACGCTTACACAAAGCGCTCAGGTGGTAAAAGAAATAATACTCGAAGGAAACTGGCGGTTGAAAAATCAATTAGACAATGTGACAATTTCGCTGAGTAACGGACAGACCTTGCTTTCGGTAAAATGTCAGTATGGCATACCGGTAGAGTTTGAAATGCAAAAGATAGATACGGCTACAGATGATTCCCGTGTGAATAAACTGAATATCTCTTCAACTAAAAATCGGTTGGAAATTGATGGATATACTGAATCCGTAACGATATTGGATATCACCGGTACTGTTGTAGCTTTCAAAGATTACAGCTCGGAAAAGAAAACTTTTTTTTTAACTGAAAATAGGCTGTATCTGTTGGTTGCCCGATTGTCTGATAATACTTTAATTTCACAGAAAGTTATTTTATAAAATTTGAAAGGAACGAAACAGCATGAGAAAATTAACGACATTACTTTTATTTGCTATTATTTTAGTGTTACCATTAAGTGCACAGACGTTTAATTTTGAAGATGCCTCTGTTCCTTCCGATTGGTCGGTAAGTGGTGAAGGCACATTGTCGCTAAGCACTGAACATTACAAGGAAGGCAATACAAGTTTGTGTTGGGAAACCAATGGAACAGGCGCGTTGACTGTTTCTTTTCCATCATTTACCGCTTCTACCGGGAATTCGGCTTTGTTACAAATTTATACACCGGAATTTACTTCAGATACACTCGTGATTGAATTTTTTAACAATTCCTATATCCGG
The DNA here is from genome assembly GCA_028703105.1 of Paludibacter sp. Classification (GTDB taxonomy): domain Bacteria; phylum Bacteroidota; class Bacteroidia; order Bacteroidales; family Paludibacteraceae; genus Paludibacter. The sequence goes on from JAQVNN010000053.1 coordinate 11,818, forward strand.
CGTACCGCGAATTATTTACTTAACTATAAAGGCTGGCGTGAGTTTAACAGAGCTTATACTGAATATATCTCGAATACTTCATTTACATTAACTTCTATACGCATAAGCTTGAAACCGGCATCCGAAGGGATAAGAAAAATTTATTTTGATGATGTAAAATTAAACCAGAGTACCGAAGCCAATCGTATTATAGGGACTCAATGGGTGCTTGATAAAGAATATTTTACATCAAATATTTCACAGCTCAACTGGTTTGCCAACCCGGTAGATATTCCGCTTGAAACACCCACTGCTTCCGAGCTGAATGCCCTGAATGCATTGCGTAACCAATTGAGCCGAACACCTGCAGCAGGAAATACCACAAATTTAGACGCGGCAAAAAGTTTTGCAACAAACATGAATATTACACGAAACCCGGACGGAACTGTACGAGGAAATGTAGTGGATATGTCGGTAACTGCACTCACAACAGCTGTAGTGACCGATTATGTGAATAAACTTGAAATGCTGGCTGCTGAAGGGTTGAATGATGCCCCGACACTTGCTTTATTTCGTGATTTGCTTGATCACCTTGTTGATCAGGGTTTTGCAGAAGGCGTGAGTTTTAGCATTCGTTCGAATGACTATACAGCATCCCGTAATATTCCATCAAAACTCTTGAATTTGCTGCCGGCGTGTACCCCCGAACAAAAAACTGAAGTGCTGAAACTTGTCCGCTGGATTTCGTATTACGGCATGTTCTATGATCCTGAAAGTTCTTATCTTCAGTTACTTAATTCGGATGTTCTTTATCTTTATCTTCCTCATATGATGGGAGTCGCGCTCTTTCAGCAGGAGGATGCAGTGGCGGTACGTGAATTGAAGGCATTCAAACGTTTTCTTGAAAGAAATACGGAATATGTACCGGGTGGGGGAGATATTCTAAAACCAGACGGAACTGGGTTTCACCACGGGACACATTATAACAATTATATGTATTCCTATCAGACCTGGGCTGAATATATTTCTTATCTGAAAGGAACACCTTTCCGCATCAGCCTTGAGGCTTATGAAAGATTTAAAAAAGCGGTATTAGCCATATACACAATGGCAACACTGAATACTAACAACACCCGTCATTATGCCAATACCTTGTCAGGACGAAATCCTTTTGCTTCGGGAATACAGATATTTTTCTCCGCTGAATTATTTGAAAACCTGATTGGAGTGGGTGGAGATATTCTTGGGAAAGATATTGATGAAGAATTGGCCGGCGCGTATAATTATTTTTTTAAATCGACAAAATACAGTGTCCCTGAAAAAAGTTATGAAGGTTTCCATCAGTTTAATTACAGCCCGATGGGAATATACCGGAAAGATAACTGGGTGGCTACCATGCGTGCTCCTACAACAAAAACGTGGGGTGCTGAGATTTATAGTAAGGAAAATCGTTTTGGTCGCTACCAGAGTCATGGTACGCTTGAAATTACCTACAGCGGAACAGCTGTTGCCAGCGGATATCCAGGGAATACGAATGGTGGTGGATGGGACTGGAACGTAGTGCCAGGAACAACCACGGTGCATTACACTTCCTGGCAGGAAATGATGCCAAACAAAAATGTCACCGATCGTTTTGATCAATATACTAAAACAAAAAATTTTTCAGGAGCTTTATCTTGGAATAATTGTGGTATTTTTGCAACAGATTTTGATCAAATTGATATCTGGGGCAGTCAGCGTTTTACGCCGACCAATCTCGTTTTTAAAAAATCCATGTTTGCTTTTGATGGTATAATTATCAGTCTGGGGAGCAATATCAGTTCGTCCGGAACATACAGTACTTCGATGATTACTGCAACTAATTTATTTCAAAATATAACTTCATCGGGAAGTGGTGCGATGATACTTAATGGTGCTGAAATTGCCCGTCCGAACACGGTTACACTGCCTTCGGGACAAGATAACTGGATGATTACTCCACAAGGGACGGGTTATTTTATCCCGCAGGGGAATGATGAAATTAAATTGATTCATGACACACAAAAAACACCTTATGAAACGGGAAGTGACTACGCTTCACCGGTAACATCAGCCAATGCTGCCAAGGCATACATCAAGCATGGAGTAAAACCAACCGGTAAAAAATATAGTTTCGTCGTGGTGCCGGCAACCAATAGTGCTGCAATGCAGAGCTTGTCATCTCAAATGGCTAACAATGGAGGCTCCGTTTATCAGGTACATACACAGAATGAATACCTGCATGCATTGACTTATAAGCCTGAAAATATTACGGCTTATACTTTTTTTGGTGCAAGTTTTAATTTAGCCTTTGGTATCGTGAAGTCGTCAACCGGTGGCCATCTATTGATGCACCGTCCTGATGAGGTAACCGGAAGACAGTTTTTTGCCGCGTCAAATCCAAATCTCAAACCGGTAAGTGATGCGGTTTTCGGATGGAAATCATCTACAACGCAGGCAACCCTGACCATCGCAGGAGAGTGGCTGCCCTTACAAAATGCTGAAGGTGTACAGTTTCATAATCCGTCTAATGGAGAAACACAACTCACGCTAACATTTAATGATGGTCAACCCCTTTATTTTGCGTTGAAACGTCTGGATGATACTGGTGTGGATATTACAACTAAAAATGACTGGATAACGTTTTATAATGACCGTGACTTTTTATGGCTGATTCCTTCTGAAGAGCTTGGACCTGATACCATTGTCAGCATCTATTCATCTGTTGGAAAACTAGTTTTTCAAAGTGGTATAAATACAGGCAAGGTTAAATTTTCTGTGCCGGTATCAGATTGGGAGAAGGGTCTGTACATATGTAAAGTTCAGGTGCCGGGAAAGAAGACGGCTGTGTTCAAGTGGGTGAAATGATAATTAATTTACTAAATAATAATAATAACTTAAAAATTGTATGAAGCAGAGCTTATTGACCCTTACTCTGGGTATGGTGTTACTGATTGCTTGCAAAGGTAATGCAGGTAAATGTAACCAGGATTTAATTAATGACAATGTAAAATTTGCCACACAACAGATTGGTCGTCAGGTGGAAATTATCGAAGACAGCGATAAAATTCTTAATCCCCGGACCATCAAATGTGATAAAATCCAGTATGTGCCCATTGAAGACTGGACAAGTGGCTTTTTCCCCGGAACGATGTGGTATATGTACGAACTTACGGGAGATGAAAAATGGAAAAACCTGGGAATCAAATATACTGAAGATTTAGACTCGGTAAAATACCTGACCTGGCATCACGATGTGGGCTTTATGATTAATACCAGCTTTGGTAATGCCTATCGCTTGACTCAAAATGAAGCATATAAAAATGTGATGGTTGAAGCCGCCAAATCCTTAGCAACCCGCTACCGCCCGACGCCGGGAGTTATTCAGTCGTGGGATGAAAACCGTGGCTGGCAGGGAACTCGTGGCTGGATGTGCCCGGTAATCATCGATAATATGATGAATCTCGAACTTTTCTTTAAGGCTACTCATTTTACCGGAGATTCTTCTTTCTACAAAATGGCGGTTAGTCATGCTGATGTTACCCTCGAAAACCATTTCAGAAAAGATTTTAGCTGTTATCATGTGATTGATTATGATAAAATTAAGGGAGGTGTGCGCCATAAACAAACTGCTCAGGGATATGCTGACGAATCAGCCTGGGC
>JAQVNN010000138.1 GCA_028703105.1 Paludibacter sp.
GGATGGGATAATGAATATGGAACTTATACTGAAAATGTAAAAGATTTTGAAGCTTCGCAGATGCTGATTTCGAATGGCGGGTTCCTGCAATTTATTCAGGATGGTGGCTATGAACAATCGGCATACTGGACCGAAGAAGGTTGGAAATGGTGTCAGTTTAAACAGGCTGAAATGCCGTTGTTCTGGCGTAAGAAACCGGATGGATACTGGTTGCGGTTGGTTGCAGAAGAAATACCCATGCCTTGGACCTGGCCGGTGGAGGTGAATTACCTTGAAGCAAAAGCTTTTTGCAACTGGAAATCAGCCAAAACGGGTCAGACTTACCGTTTACCTACTGAAGCAGAATGGTATCGACTGGCAACACATTGCAAAATTCCTGACCAACCTGCATGGGAAAAGGCTCCCGGCAATATCAACCTGGAGTATTATGCTTCTCCTTGTCCGGTTAATATCTTTAAATCAGGTGATTTTTACGATGTGCTGGGTAATGTGTGGCAGTGGACAGAAACACCGATTACCGGATTCCCCGGATTTAAAGTGCATTCGATGTACGATGATTTCTCAACACCGACTTTCGACGGTAAACATAATTTAATCAAAGGAGGCTCCTGGATTTCGACTGGAAATGAGGCTACCTTACACTCCCGTTATGCCTTCCGCAGGCATTTTTATCAGCATGCAGGTTTCAGACTTGTGCAGTCGGATGAGCCGTTGATGATTCAGGATGAGCCGTATGAAACGGACATGGAAGTAGCTAACTCCTGTGAAAATTTATGGGGACAATCAGCACAATCCAATTTCCATCAACAGTTGGCTAATGCCATTCGCAAAGAAGTAAAAGGGTTGGATCAAATGAAAGTGCTTGATCTGAATGCTGATACAGGTCGCCTTGCTTTTGAACTGGCTCCTTATGTGAAGGAATTGATGGCGCTTGATTTTTCAGCCCGCTTTATCCGCATGCCGATTCGTTTACAGGAAAGAGGATTTATGCGTTACATTGTGCGGGATGAGAACGACCTGGTTTTCTATCGCGAAGTCGTACTGGCAGATACCGGTCTTGATAAAGATACAGAGAGAATTAAGTTCATGCAGGACAATGCCAATAACCTGAAACCGATTTATACCGGTTACGATTTAATCATTGCTCCCTGCATCCTGGAAGAGTTAAGTTGTCCGAAACAATTTCTTGCGGATATACACCAACGGATAAATGAAGGAGGCTATCTGGTTATTGCTTCCGACTATGATTGGGATCGCAATCACATCAAACCAGAATGTCGTCCCGGAGGTTTCAAAAAAGACGGAGAACCGGTGACCTCACTTGATGGTATCTCCGAATTGTTGTCAGCTCATTTTACCCTTGAAAGCAATCCGTTTAATCTTTTTAAATACGAATGGCTGAACTCCAGACAGCAACTTCAACGAATTTGTGAAGTTACCATCTGGAGAAAAAAATAAGCTGAAAAAATTATAAATATAATGCGGCCAGTTCGGTTATTTTTGCAATGGAACTGGCCGTACTAAATTCTCCTGTAGCTTCTGCTTCAACCTCATCAAACTGAATCAGTAAGGATGATTGTTCGTCATCCGACAATACCTGATCAGCCATGCGGAAAAGAACGCCGTTTTCCTTGGCAATGTGATTTTGAAGCAGTTCAGCATAACCATTCATGTTTTCATAAATGACTTCCAGTCCTTCGGAATCATCTTGTCTGTACATCTCAATGCCATCAATCATGCCCTGCACATAGTTTCTTCCCTGTACATGTTCGCTTAACATGACGGCTATCGGTCCCTGCACCGGAGAAAAGCCTTTTTCACCCATTTTCGGGAAAAGCAGGTCTTCTTCTTTGGCATGATGAATGCCGTCGGCAAATTTACGAATCAGGTTTACCACCAGTTCGAAATGTGCGATGTTGTTTACTTCTTTTTCGACCATCGCCTGCATGATTTCTGTTAGTTGCAGGATGTAAACATGGTCGTGCTCTAAATTTTGTGTTGCTGTTTTCATATTAATTTATTTATTATGCGAATTAGGACTTGAAAAGTACTTTCTTCTGCTTCCATAGGAAGCACAGTTTAGTAACCAGTAAGCTTGCTTACTGGAAAGAACAATCCCTCTACAACCCTCTGCTGCCGTAGGCAGCGAACATATAGCGTCTGAAGTTTGCTTCCTACGGAAGCAGAGAGATAGGTGGTTGATTATTATCCGTATCCCAGTAAGCAAGCTTACTGGTTACTAAACTGTGCTTCGTAAACGAAGCAAGAATACATTCGCTAATGTTTCAAATACTTCTGATAATAACCTTTCTACTACTGATTCGCATTTATTATTTCTTCTTCTTTTTCTTTTTAGTGCGATATCTTTTATACCATATAATGAAACCTGAAATATTGAGATATAAGGTGAATAAACCGGTCAGCGGTACAACTAAAATATATAGTTTTCCCATGAAAAACTGATAGAATCGCCCGGTATGTATTTCCTGCGCCACATTCCACAGGGGCATGGGATTTTTTTGTATGATTTCTTCAGGCATCTCCGGGAAATTTTCTTTGTTGAATGAACTTCCCGTTCCTTTGTCGTAATCGAAAATCAGGGGATGATTGCCAAAATGAGCGGAATATCCTGAGACTTTATGTGCCCCAACCGGATGACCTTTCTTTTCCGGACGAACCCAGGGCTTGTTATCTATCAAATCAATAATTTCATCGGTTTTGTAATTCCAACTGAACAGACCTTCGAAAGAACCTACCCACAGGGTATTCTCTCCTTTTTCTTCCAGTACGGTAACACCCATCACGCTTGCAGGCGGTTGTTTTTCAAAGCGTACCATACTGCTGAAATGATCATCAGTATAATAAAACGCTTCAGCAGTTGAAATGATGTAACGATCTCCTTTTTCAATATAAATAATACGTCTTAACTGATCGTGCCAGGGGTTGGGTGTGTCCAGCTCTGTGTAGGGTATCTTCCTGATTTTGGCTTCAGCAATCGGGATGAGCAGGGGAGGACGAAGAAAAATACCCGTTGCCGTGGTGATAATCAATAATACAATGGTCAGATATCCGATTCTGTTGTGCCATTTCAGGTTCCATTGATATTGACGTTTCAGTATCTTTCTTTTGTGTTCCCTATGTTCTTTGTTTTTCAGTTTTTTCTTATTGATAAACATGATAAAACCACCGACACTCAGAAAGATGATGACTAACGCGACGAAATCGACCACCAGTTTGCCGGCCAATCCGTAAATAGCTCCACTGTGTATCACCCACAATGTCTTGAATAAACTCACTTTGTTATCGTAACCTGCAGGAGCAGGAAGGTCTATTCGTCTGAAAGTCTGATAATCTGTCGAGGCAAATAAATTGGAACGTGTCAACACCAGTAAAGTGTCGTTTCGCAATATGAGATCTACTACATTTTCTTCATTTGCTGGCAATTCCACCTTTTCCCATGCATTCATTCCGGTTTGATATATGTGCAATCCAAACAGGGACCCGGCTGCCAGTGTATGGTTATTCAGCTTTAATACTTTTGAGATTTTATGATTATCGACGCCTTGTGGAAAGCCGTTGTTAAACTCTGTGAAATGACTGAAAATGCTGTCGGTTAGCCAAATGCCAATATTCCCATAGACCAGAATACTGTCGTTTGTGAATTTTTCTGTAGAACGTACTGCTGCAAAATTCCAGTCATTATACGCATAATTACCAGGCAGGTATTTCCTGTCAATACCTATCTCTGAAACCATTTTCCGATGGTTCATGATAATGCCGGAGAAACTAAATAAAATCAGAAATATCAGCAGGACAACACCTAACCAGCGATGGTGTTTCCGAAGGAGTCGAATCATATT
>JAQVNN010000054.1 GCA_028703105.1 Paludibacter sp.
TCATTTGGCTCAATTCCGAAGACAGCATCATTCAAAGAAACTTTTCTTCCGGTGTCTTCTCCCTTTATGTTAAATACACTTACTTCCATGATTATTTATTGATGATAACGATTGAACCTTTTGCTCCCGGCACAGAACCCTTAATCAATAAAAGATTGTGTTCCGGAATTACTTTTAACACCTGTAAGTTTTGTACAGTAACCTGGTCACCGCCTGTGCGACCGGCCATACGCATACCTTTGAATACACGTGAAGGATAAGAAGAGGCTCCCAATGAACCCGGCGCACGCAATCTGTTGTGCTGACCGTGTGTCGACTGGCCTACCCCGCCAAATCCATGACGTTTTACAACGCCCTGGTGTCCTTTACCTTTTGAAGTTCCGATTACATCTACAAATGTATCTGCTTCAAACATCTCTACGGTGATTTTATCACCCAAATTGAATTTCTCTTCGAAATCCTTGAACTCAACCAAGTGTCTCAGCGGTGCTACTCCGGCGGCCTTAAAGTGACCTGCTTCGGGCTTGTTTGTGTGTTTTTCCTTTTTTTCCTGGAAACCCACCTGAACAGCCTCATAACCATCTTTTTCAGCGGTTTTAACCTGAGTAACAACACAAGGACCTGCTTCGATAACAGTGCACGGTACATTTTTACCGTCGGCACTGAAAACGGATGTCATTCCGATTTTTTTTCCTAATAATCCTGGCATTTCAATTGTTGTTTATATTTGCCCCCTTACCCCCTAAAGGGGGAAAATGGGAAGCGTCGTTATTAATTTATCTTTTTTCAAACCCTCAACATTCCCCCTTCAGGGGGCAAGGGGGCTGTTTTACACTTTTATTTCTACTTCAACACCGCTTGGCAATTCAAGTTTCATCAGGGCATCTACTGTTTTGGCTGATGAATTATGAATATCAATCAGTCGTTTGTAAGATGACAATTCAAACTGCTCGCGTGATTTTTTATTCACGAAAGTGGAACGGTTCACGGTGAAAACTCTTTTGTGAGTAGGCAATGGAATCGGACCACTTACATGCGCACCCGTAGCTTTCACTGTTTTCACGATCTTCTCTGCTGACTTATCAACCAGGCTGTGATCGTAAGATTTTAATTTGATTCTGATTTTTTGACTCATCTTTGTTTTTTAATTTATATTATTTACATGTAAACATCCGGTTAAGAGTCATTCGCTAACCAGATGTTGTTTCTTTATAATAATTCTACTTTCCCTTTTGCTTCAGCAACTACTACTTTGGCAAGCGAGTTTGAAACTTCAGCATAATGTGAGAACTCCATGGAAGAAGTTGCACGACCCGAACTGATGGTACGCAAAGCAGTTACATATCCAAATGTTTCTGCCAAAGGTACCTTGGCTTTCACAATGCGGGCACCGGTACGGCTTGATTCCATACCTTCTACTTGTCCACGGCGTTTATTCAGGTCACCGATTACATCACCCATGTTTTCTTCCGGCGTTACCACCTCCATTTTCATGATAGGCTCTAACAGGATTGGTTTGGCTTTTGCACAAGCAGTTTTGAATGCCATCTGCGCACAAATTTCAAACGAAAGCTGATCCGAGTCAACCGCGTGGAAAGAACCATCGAGCAATGTTACTTTCAGTTTATCAATTGGGAATCCTGCCAACACACCATTTTTCATGGCTGTCTGGAATCCTTTTTGTACCGAAGGAATAAATTCTTTTGGAATGTTACCACCCTTCACCACATCAACAAACTGCAAAGAGCCATCGAAATCAGCATCAGCAGGCTCAACACGTACGATGATATCGGCAAACTTACCGCGACCACCCGACTGTTTTTTATACACCTCACGGATTTCAACCGACTGAGAAATTGCTTCTTTATAAGACACCTGCGGACGTCCCTGGTTACATTCAACCTTGAACTCACGTCTCAGACGGTCGATGATGATTTCCAGGTGAAGTTCTCCCATACCAGAGATAACCGTCTGACCTGATTGCTCTTCAGTATGAACAGTAAAAGTTGGATCTTCTTCTGAAAGTTTAGAAAGACCAATTCCCAGTTTATCAAGGTCTTTTTGTGTTTTTGGTTCAACAGTGATTCCAATAACCGGATCCGGGAAGTCCATAGACTCCAGTGTAATCGGATGAGCCTCATCACATAAAGTATCACCGGTACGAATATCTTTAAATCCTACTCCTGCACCGATATCACCTGCAGAAATACAATCAACAGGATTCTGTTTGTTTGAGTGCATCTGGAAAATACGAGAGATACGTTCCTTTTTATCTGAACGGGTATTAAACACATAAGAACCTGCATTCAAGACACCGGAATAAACGCGGAAGAAACAAAGACGACCAACATAAGGGTCAGTTGCAATCTTGAACGCCAACGCGGTAAGCGGTTCTTTTGCATCCGGGTGACGAACAATCTGTTTTTCAGCATCACGAGGATCTGTTCCAACAATTTCAGGTGTATCGAGCGGACTTGGCAGGAAGGCACAAACTGCATCCAACATAGTCTGTACCCCTTTGTTTTTGAAGGAAGAACCACAAATCATCGGGTTGATTTCCATTGATAAAGTAGCCTTGCGGATGGCTCTCTTCACTTCTTCTTCAGTAATGGTGGAAGGATCATCAAAATACTTTTCCATCACAGCATCATCATATTCAGCCACGATTTCGAGCATTTTATCTCTCCATTCCTGTGCTTCTGCAAGCAGATCAGCAGGAATTTCTTCTACCGTATATTGCGCTCCCATGGTTTCATCATGCCACAGAATCGCTTTCATTTTAATCAAATCCACCACACCTCTGAACTTTTCTTCAGCACCGATAGGAATTTGAATCGGACATGGTTTTGCACCGAGCACATCCTTTACTTGGCGAACCACTTCAAAGAAATCGGCTCCGGAACGGTCCATTTTGTTCACGTAACCGATACGTGGCACTTTATATTTATCGGCCTGGCGCCACACGGTTTCCGACTGGGGTTCAACACCTCCTACGGCACAAAATGCGGCAACGGCACCATCCAGAATACGCAAGGAACGCTCAACCTCAACGGTAAAGTCAACGTGTCCCGGAGTGTCAATCAAATTAATTTTATATTTGTCGCCCAGATATTCCCAGGAAGTAGTTGTTGCAGCGGAAGTAATGGTAATACCTCTTTCCTGCTCCTGCTCCATCCAGTCCATCGTGGCGGCACCATCGTGCACCTCACCGATTTTGTGAGTAAGCCCGGTGTAAAACAAGATACGTTCCGACGTAGTTGTCTTACCGGCATCGATATGCGCCATGATACCGATATTTCTATTATAACTTAAATCTCCTTTTGCCATTTAATAAACTTATTTCCTATTTGTTTACGATTTTCACAAATCAATTAAAATCTGAAGTGAGCAAAAGCACGGTTCGCTTCAGCCATACGGTGCATATCTTCCTTACGTTTGAAAGCGCCGCCCTGGTTGTTAAAGGCATCAACAATCTCGGCAGCCAGTTTATCGGCCATCGAACGTCCGCCACGCTTACGCGCAAATAATATAAGATTTTTCATTGAGACTGATTCCTTCCTTTCGGGACGGATTTCTGTAGGAACCTGGAATGTAGCACCGCCAACACGACGTGATTTAACCTCAACTAGCGGAGTAATATTTTCGAGGGCTTTTTTCCAGATATCGAGGGGAGCTTTTTCTTCGTTTGGAAGTTTGTTTTTTACAACATCCAACGATGAATAGAAAATGTCGAAAGCAGTTGACTTTTTGCCATCGTACATTAAGTGGTTTACAAATTTTGTAACCATCGATTCATTGAAAACAGGATCTGGTAAAATGATCCGTTTTTTAGGTTTCGACTTTCTCATTTTTAATAAAATTTCTTTGTTTCTTGGTTGCTTTTAGTCTTACTTCAACAAGCTCCTCCGAGCTGTTTACTCAACCTTCATCTGCCACCTTTAAAACAAGTTTGTAACTTGATTTTTTTTATTCTCTCTTTCGAAAAAGAAGTTTGTCTGCTTTTCACAGACCGACAGAGGTTAAGAATTATTTCTTTTTACCTTTTGTTGCTGCAGCTGCTGCCTGACCTGGTTTCGGACGTTTGGCACCGTATTTTGAACGACGCTGCGTACGACCATTTACTCCGGCTGTATCCAGCGTACCACGAACTACGTGATAACGAACTCCCGGAAGGTCTTTCACACGACCACCACGAACCATCACAATGGAGTGTTCCTGCAGGTTGTGACCTTCACCAGGAATGTATGCATTCACCTCCTTCTGATTAGTCAAACGCACACGTGCCACTTTACGCATCGCTGAGTTTGGTTTCTTGGGAGTAGTCGTATAAACGCGAACACAAACTCCACGACGTTGCGGACATGAATCCAGCGCCGGGGATTTGCTGTTGTAAGTCATTACTGCTCTTCCTTTTCTAACTAACTGTTGAATTGTAGGCATTTCAAATTTGTTTTAAACTATAACTACTTTGTTTTTAATTTTTTGGTTTTTACCCAAATGGGCTGCAAAGTTACAAAAAGTTTTTTAACGAACAAATGAAGTTTCAGAATATTTTTTTAAGTTTGTGTGAAACCGCGGAATGAGCACGAAAGACAAACAATTCAAACGACAACTTTGTAGTATATTTGCAAGTCAATTAAACCTGTCAGGTTTTCAAAACCTGACAGGTTTGAACAACACAAGGTATATGAAGCGTTTAACAAAGGACTTCTTCCGGCAGGATGCCGTTACACTCGCCAAAAGTTTACTGGGGAAAACATTGATGCGTGCATGGCCGGATGGATCCCAAAGCCGGTTTATCATAACAGAAACAGAAGCTTATCTGGGCGAGGAAGATCTCGCCTGTCATGCCAGCAAAGGCCGTACACCGCGAACGGAAATCATGTATGCCGAAGGTGGAGCGTTGTACGTATATATAATATATGGTATGTACTGGCTGCTGAATATTGTTTCCGGAAGAAAAGATCACCCTGAAGCTGTCCTGATTAGGGCTTTTTATGAGGTAAACGGCCCGGGACGTGTAGGCAAAACACTCCAACTTGACAAGAGTTTCTACGGCGAAGACCTGAATCGTTCAGAACGTCTGTGGCTCGAAGATGCCCCGGATGTTACAGCTTTCAGCTCTGCTCCGCGCATCGGAATTGATTACGCGGGAGACCACTGGAAAAACATCCGCTGGAGATTTACAATCAATTTTGATCAAGCTTCACCACCACCAAAACCCATGGGGACAGGAGGCAACATCTGATTATCAGGAATCTTAATTTTTCCGTGCTGACTTTCAAACTTACCGATATTCTCCTGTAATGCAAACAACAGCCTTTTGGCATGTTCTGGCGTCAGAATGATGCGGGATTTCACATTGGCTTTGGGAGTGCCAGGCATAATCCGTACAAAATCGATTACAAATTCGGATGTTGAATGAGAAATAATGGCGAGATTGGAATAAATGCCTTCGGCAATTTCCGGAGTTAGTTCGATGTTAAGTTGGTTTTGATTTTTTTGGTCCATGGTTTTGTTATTTTTATCGAAGACAAAGTTAAGCATTTAAACGGTTAGTCTAACAATGATTAACAAGATTTATCAGTAAATCAAAATCAGAACCACCTCTTCCTCCAGAAATAAACCAGCATCCCGATGGCAACCAGCACCATTACTCCCCACATGATAAAATAGCCGTATTTCCAGTGTAATTCAGGCAGATAATCAAAATTAGTACCATATACACCCACAATGAAAGTCAGTGGAATAAATATCACGGAAAAAACGGTGAGCGTTCGCATGATATCATTTAACCGGCTGCTGACAATGGTATGATAAATTGAAATCTGGTCGAAGAGAATTTCCCTGTAACTATCCGACAACTCAACTGCTTCATTAATATTATATTGTAACTCTCTGAAATGCAGTCTGTTTTTATTGGAAAGAAAATCGGTATCAGATTTAACTAACGAAAGTATCATTTCTTTGGCCGGCAATATGCTCTTACGAAGAAAGTTAATCTCCCGTTTGTATATATTGATTTCGTCGAGTAATTCTTTGCGTGGGTTGACAGTCATTTTTTCATCGAGACGCTCAATCTTTTCTCCCAATATTCCCATGATGTAGATGTAGTTATCGACTACAATGTCCAGCAATGCAAAGGCCAGGTAATCCGATCCCGACGTCCTGATTTTATTGTTGTACTTTCGGATGCGTTCTCTCACGGGTTCGAAAACCGGACCGGCTTCTTCCCTGAATGAAATCAGGGTGTTTTCACTTACAATCAGACTGAGATTCTCCACACTTACCTGCTCGGTTTTATCCTGATACTGCATCAGTTTAAGTGTGATAAAAATGCCTTTGTCAAACACTTCAATCTTGGGACGCAACGAAGGATTCAGAATGTCTGATAAGATATTGTTTGGAATCTCAAATTCGGCGGCTATTTCTTCAAGCCGTGGAATATCGTGAATCCCGTTTACAAAAATCCAGCTAAGGGTTTTTCGTTCATGTACCGATTTGAGTTGTTCACCGGTTGTAATTTCAAACTCCCGTACCTCTTCCAAATCGAAGTCCATAGCATTGATCAGTGTCTTATCCAGTCTTTGTTCGCCCCGAAAAACAACAGCATAAGGTGACAACCCGATTTCTTCCTTTTTCTTCCGGATTGCTTTTGATCGGACAAAATGTTTGATTTGTGGTTTTTTCATTTTAAAATTGTTTACGGTTTGTTTTCGCGAGGAGCATAGCTCAATACGACATCCCCCTTATGGTCTGCATTTGGTAATTTAACCCTTCCCTCCCCGGGTTAAAACCCAATATTCCCCGGATTGAAACCCAATATCCCCCGGGTTAAAACCCAATAATCCCCCGGGTTAAAACCCGGGGCTATTGATATGCCGCCCCTTCGGGGCATTCGTTATTCGCTTTCTGTTCTCCGCTATTCTTCGATTCCGCTTTTCGCCAGGTTTTTTTTCGATTTTACCCCCAACTTTTTCAATTCCTCAGCCTGACGGATAAGGTTACCCGGACCGGTCGCGAGTTGACTAAAAGCAGACTCATACGACTTCGATGCCTTATCCAACTTATCACCCACATCTTTCAGATTTTCAATAAAGCCGGCAAATTTATCGTAAAGCAAAGCCCCCCTGTCGGCAATGGCCTGGGCATTCCGGTTCTGATATTCACGCTTCCATAAATCCACGATGAGTTTCAGGGAAGTAATCAGGTTCGTGGGGTTCATCAGCAAAATTCTTTTTTCGTAGGCGAACGACCAAAGATTACTATCTCCCTGCATCGCGGCAATATAGGCCGGCTCACTGGGAATAAACATCATCACAAAATCCAGGGCTTTGTCATAATCATCATATCCTTTAGCACTGAGCGCAATCACGTGATTTTTCACCGCGGTAACATGTGCTTCCAGTTCTTTTTGCTGTTCACCTGCATCGGTGGCTTCCACATAGCGGGTAAACGCGTTCAGCGACACTTTTGAATCAATAATAACCGAACGGTTATCCGGATATTTCACGATGGCATCCGGACGCATCTTTTTGTTCTCCGAGTCTGAACGTATCGGATTGCCATTTTCATCTTTCAACTCTTCCTGCATGAAGTATTCTTCATTTTTCCGTAAGCCCGATTTCTCCAATATGGTCTCTAAAATCATTTCTCCCCAGTCGCCCTGCGTTTTCGCTTCTCCCTTTAATGCCCTGGTCAGATTCCGGGCTTCTTCGCTCATGAGCTGATTGAGTTCAGCCAGTTTTTTCACTTCATTTCCCAGCGAGAAACGCTCTTTTGCTTCGGTTTGATAGGCTTCGGAGACTGTCTTTTTAAACTCCCTGATGTTATCATCTAAGGGCTTGAGAATGGCTTCTAAGTTTTCTTTGTTCTTTTGCGTAAACCGCTGGGATTTGTCTTCCAGAATTTCGTTGGCCAGGTTCTTGAACTCTGCCGCGTACTTCTCACCAATCTTGTCAATTTCTGCTTTTAAGGTCTCCAGTTTTTCTTTCAGGGTCTTTATTTCAGCCTCCTTCTCTGCTATTTTTACATTTTGCTCACCAAGCAATTGATCTTTTGCAGCTATCTTCTCCACAACAGTTTGTATTTCCTGTTGCTTCTCTGTCATTTGTCTCTGCACGTTTTCAACTTCATTCTCCATCCTCGCTTTGAAGGCTACAAACTCACGGTCCATTTCAACGTATTTTATCCGTTCTGCCTGAATGGCATTAGATGAAACTGACCTGGCAAATAGATAGCCGATGATGGCGCCGGCTGCAATACCTATAATTATCAAAATGATTTCCATAATTTATCTGTTATGCTATTGTGAGATGTGATTAGTTAGTCAACACAAAGTAACAAATTTTATTTGAGAAATCAGTAACGCTTCTGACTGAAGAATGAAAACAAAATAAACAGGCCACAAATTTGTTAATAAAAACTAAACATCCTACCAGAATAGTTAATTTTTCTAACCAGTTTTTTATCCTTTAGAACTGTTAATCAAAATAAAAAAACTGTTAATCAAATAATTAAAATACAATATCAATTTGCATTGATTTGTCTTAACAAACTTGTTAGATTCTTGTTAGAAAAATATACAGAGGATTATGCATAATATTGCGTTATGTAATGTTTATATCAAGAAGCATTGCACAAATATCGAAAAAATCACATTCAAATCTATTTTGTTAACCTCTTATGAAAACAAATCACGTAACCATCAAGCGACTGCCGGCTTTGTTTATCTTCCTTGCAGCAGTCATCTTTCAATGCAACTCTCAAACCATCAGTTATGATTACGACTACGCGGGCAATCGCATCTCCCGGAAAGTCGTATTGCTTCCACCGCCACCTCAGGGCGCTAAAAAACAGGTGACCGACAGTGTGGTTGTCGAAGACATGCTCGAGGATAGAAACATCCTCGTTTACCCCAACCCCACCAAAGGCATTTTGGGTGTCGAAATCACCGGTGGCGATTGGGACGAGGACATCCTGCTGATACTCTACAACGGACAGGGTGTGATGCTCTACCATGCCAATGCCCAACAGGGTATCAATCCTGTTGACATGACCGCCTACCCCAAAGGGTGGTATATATTAAGGGTGCAAGAGGGCGAGAAACGGAAGGAGTTTAAGGTAATCAAGGAATAGAATAGAATAGAATAGAATAGAATAGAATCAAAACATACAAATCAACCATTAAATTAACTTTTATGAAAACCAAAAAATTAGAAATTATAATCATTTCGTTGTTGATAACAAGTCAGTTCATACCTTTAATGTCTCAGACTGCAACAAAACTTTCTATTCTGGACACAAGGAATGTCAATACCGGTCCCAATGGTTTTGGTAGTGAGATAAAAGCAGAATTTAAGGAAAGAAGTATCATTGGTGTTCCCGGAACAGGAACATATTCTGGTTTGTTAACAATAGCTCCCTGGCTTGATAATTCGGGAAACAAGCATCATCAATTGAATTTTAATGATGGAGGTATTTTCTACCGAACAGGATTGCCATCGGAAACGACTTGGGGAACTTGGACTAGGTTAGTTCTTGAAAATGCAAATGGGAATGTTGGTATCGGTACAACTTCACCTTCAGCAAAACTGACCATTGCAGGTGGACATACTGATACTAAAATCAGATTACACTCAACCGGAAATGGAAGTGATCAACCGGCTAATCTATCACTATGGGCAAGTGAACCAGGTTGGACATATTATGGAACGGGAATCGGTTATAATGTAAATGGCAGTCCATATTACGGAAGAATTGACAATACAAGAGGTTCATCATATGTTCGTTTTTTGCCTGGAGAAACAAAATTCATGTTCCAAACGACATCCGGGACGAATGTTGATGCATTAACCATTAAAGATGATTGTAAAGTCGGAATCGGCACAGCTGCAATCCCAACAGACTTCAAACTTGCCGTTGCCGGCAAAATCATCGCCGAAGAAGTGGTGGTAAAACTGCAAAGCGCCTGGCCCGATTATGTTTTTCATCAGAACTACCGCCTGAAACCCCTTCATGAAGTGGAACAATTCGTCAGAACCAACAAACACCTGCCCGGCATTCCTTCGGCAACGCAGGTTGAAGAAAAAGGATTGAGCATGGGCGAGATGCAAAACAAGCTGTTGCAAAAGGTGGAAGAGTTGACGCTGTACATCATCGAACAACAAAAGCAGATTGACCAGCAGAATGAAAAGATAAGATTATTAGAAAACAGATAGGAACTGGTATCCTCCCCAAACCTGACAGGTTTTTAAAACCTGTCAGGTTTATTCGAACAACATCATCATTAAATCTTGATAACTATGCCACATCCATATAAACACGCTGTTATTTCCGCTTTAGCGATATTTGCATGCATCATTCAGGTAACACGGGCGCAATCGCCTCAGGTAAGTTACCTGTTAGACAATACGCAGAGCGGTTCCACGAAAAACTATGTTGCCCGCGACGAGATTGTCATGAAGCCGGGGTTTGTTTACAGCGCCTCGGGAAGTAATACCTTTTCTGCAAGGATTGACGCCGGATTGCTTTTCCCACCAACAGAAAACACCTATGTTCTTCCTGATGGAACGATTACCCCCGACTCAACACAAGGTGCTGTTGTGGGAAGCATTCCCGGGCAATTTGCTGTAAGTCCAAGCGGAGCAGCAACTTACACCATACCGATAGAATGCCCGCCGGGGATCAACGGGATGCAGCCGAGTATATCACTGGTCTATAACAGCCAGGGTGGAAACGGAATTGCCGGGTGGGGGTGGAATTTGAGTGGGATATCTTCGATTACAAGAACCGGCAAAACCCTTTATCATGATAATGCCATTGGAACTGTTGAACTAACTACAGCCGACAACCTGATGCTGGACGGACAACGGTTAATTCTTGTTGATGGTAGCAACCTGACAAACAATGCAAAATACCGTACCGAAATTGAAACGTATAGTGATATTACATGTAAAATAATCAATGGGTATCTTTGTTTTGAAGTGAGAACCAAAGATGGTGTTACCATGGAATATGGTTCATCCGCCGATTCTTATATCGAAGCACAAGAAATTACTACTCCTTTAACCTGGTTGCTTAAAAAAGTCACCGATACCAACGGGAATTACATGATATACAATTATGGTGAGAATAATGCCAATGGTGAGTTTTGGTTGAGTAGTATTCAATATACAGGGAATGCCGGTGCAGGTGTTAGTCCTGTAAATGAAATTGAGTTTGTTTATTATTCAGATCGAATAGATACTGAAACAGTTTACTTAGCAGGTAAAAAGACATCCAGAACCAAAAGGATTGACAACATTAACATTAAAGTGAACACACAACTGCAACATCAATATCTTTTTGAATATAACAATGATGAAGGATATACACAACTTGAAAAGATACATTTAAAGAAAGCAAATGATACGATGATTCTTCCAGTTAAACTTATATGGCATGAAGAAAGTGAAGAATATTCTAAATACGAGAGTAATGATTGGGTATATTTTAGTGAAGCAATTGATAGTAGTCCCATTTTTGCCGACTTTAATGGCGATGGAAAGAGAGACTTTATTACAATTAAAGATAAAAGAGTAAAATTATATCTTAATTATGACCTTTATGGAAGTCCTGGGTATTATAAAAAGTGTCAGTTTGATGTGTATGGAAATATATATAAAGATATTTTTGTAGCAGATTTAAACGGAGACGGTTTGATGGATCTAGTGGCAATAACACACGCATATCAGTCTTATAGATATAATTATTACTTTTTTGACGGAGAACAATTTTCTAACGGAGGTGGACAAGGTTATAAAGGATTTAATACAGTTGAAATTGATAATAATTATATTGTTGGTGATTTTAATGGAGACGGAAAACATGAAATATTGATAAAAAGTACAAAGGCCCTTTATAATGGAAGTGGGAGTTATACTCAAACAACAGGAATTTCGAATTGGGGGGATGAACTTATGCCATTATTCCCTAATAATTTGAATTTATTAGATTTTACCGGAAACGGAAAAACGAATATTTGCATTAGAACAGGAAATAATGGATATATTTATGAATTGAGCGGAAGCACTTTTTCTCAAGTATTATCAACAAATCAGTTGAACAATTTAAATGCTATATATCCAGGTGATTATAATGGTGATGGGAAAACGGACTTATTTGTTATAAGAGTAAACCAGAACAATCCAGACGGACATGAAGGCTTTTGGCTGTTTTCTACTGGTAGTTCGTTTGAGAAGAAGGATTTGCCAAGCCTGAATACGTCTCCGAATACACTCAAAGGTTTTAGCGGAGATTTTAATTTGGACGGAAAAACAGATTTTGCTATAGCAGAATATTATTATAATTCAGGACAAAACAACTTCAGGTTCCGTATTGGCGTCAACAATGGCTCCGGATTCGATTTTAAGACTTATAATTCGGATTATAGAGTTGATTTCAGTACAGATTGGGAATATATAGATGTAGCTGATTACGATGGAGATGGACGCTCTGAAATAAATTATAATCGCTATTCGAATGTATGGCGTATTAAGTCATTTGATGATTCCTTCTTTTCGCAAATCAAATCAATATCCAATGGAATGGATCAATATAATATTGATTACCTACCGCTGACGTCTTACATTTACTCATCAACGATTGGAAGTAATGTTTCCTATCCATTGGTTAAAAGCATGTCTCCAATTTATTTAGTTGGACAATACTACACAAATAACACGTACTTTTCATATTTATACAGCGATGTACGAATACACAAACAAGGAAAAGGGTTTCTCGGATTTGAAAAAATCAAGACAACAGATGTAACCAAAGGAATTGTTTATGAAAATACGATGGGTTACAACTCTACATATTATAACACCTACCCAATTGGACAAACCGTTAAAACCACGACCGGTTCAATAATTTCAACAACATCTTTAACAAACAATGTTATATCTTTAGGCGGAAAACGTATCTTCCCTTATGTGTCTTCCCAAACGACAACCGATAACCTGACTGGACTGTCCGAAACAAAAGTAATTTCCAATTTTGATACTTACGGAAATCCTCGGTCGGTTCAAACAACCAAAGGAGGATTAACTGAAACGCAAACAATTTCATATACCCAGAAAGGTTCGTGGTGTCCAAATAAACCGGATAGTGTTACTACGGTGACTACTTATGACGGGCAATCCGAAACAAGAAAAATTAAATATTATTATGATGATGTTACCGGCAATCTTACAAAAGAAATCATCAACCCCAACAGTACCGAATATAAAGTTACCACGGAATACAAAGGTTTTAATGCTTTCGGGCAGGCACAAACAATAGAAGTAAAAGCAAAAGATGCCGACGGAATCGAGCGAACAAGAAGCTCATCCATGACTTATACCTCAAGCGGAACATCCAAAGGTCGTTTTGTCACATCCAAGACCAATGTGCTGGGAGAAACAACTACCTACGATTGGGATGAAACACGCGGTTTATTAAACAGCGAAACCACCAAAGGCAAAACCACTTATTATACCTACGATGGTTTTGGCAGGTTAAAGGAAACAAGATATGCCGACGGCAACCGGAAAACACAAGTATTACAATGGGCTTCTACAGGGAATGCCATCGGAGCAAAATATTACAGCTATGATCAGGTATCCGGCAGTGCTCCAGTTACCACTTGGTACGATGCTCTTGGGCGGGAAATACAAAAAGATACGTATGGGCTAAACGACCGGAAAATATCAGTCTCAACTGAATACTACACTTACGGAGCCAACAAAGGCAGACTTTACCGGGTATCAGAACCTTATTTTGAGGGAGACACCAGAACCTGGGCTCAAACTTATAGCGTGTATGATGCGTATGGACGTCCAACTACCGTGCAAACACCCATGGGTAATACTACAACTGCTTACGATGGATTGAGTACAACGGTAACCACTCCCGAAGGAACTAAAACCACCACCCTGAATAATGCCGGATTCGTCGCATCCAGCACGGTAAATGGGAAGGCGGTCTCCTATACCTACTACCCGTCCGGGTTGACCAAAACCGCCACACCAGAGGGCGGACAAACCCTGTCAATGGAATATAACCTGCCAGGAAAACGTACTAAACTGACCGATCCCGATGCTGGAGTGATTGAGACTAAATATAACGGTTTTGGAGAATTGGTGGAAGAAAAACAAAAAGTGCATTCGGATAACTTCATCGTTACAACCCACCACTATGAGCCAACTACCGGTCGTTTAAACAACATTTACCGTAATGGCGAAATAACCACTTATACCTATGACGTACACAACCGACTCGATAACATCGAGATAGCCGGAAAACACAAACAGATCTTTGTTTATGATGCCCTCGACCGGGTAATTCATGTACAGGAAAACATTGGTTCTGCCGTCTTTGTCCATTCCACCGACTATGACGCCTTGGGAAGAATTAAAAAAGAGACCTTTCCTTCGGGCTACTATACAATAAACCATTACGATAACAATTACGGTTTCCTAACGGAAGTAAAGGATAAGTACGGTCGTCAGCTATGGAAAGCAGTCCAGGAAAACGCAAAAGGACAATTGACCGAGGTGCAACGGGGAGGCAAAACCACTACATTTGATTATGACAGCAGGGGATTCCCTGCACGGACAACAGCAAACGATGTTATGGACTATATGTACACCTTTAATAACAAAGGGAATTTGTCTATGCGCTACGATGTGATTTCAGATCAAGAAGAAGATTTCAATTACGATATACAAAACCGGCTGAAGGATTGGTATATATCTCTGCAAGGAAGTTTGGAAGGGGAATATCATATGTCCTATGATGCCAATGGGAATGTAATCCAGAAATCAGATTTAGGCGTCAATAACACACTGGTTTACGGCGAAAACGGAAAACCCCATGCCCTGACTTCCATCTCAGGTGTTCCGACTAATTTCCCGACAACCGATCAGAATGTAACTTATACTGATTTCAAGAAAATTAAAACCCTGACCGAAGGTGATAAATTTTACGAAGTAACCTACGGAATCGACGACCAACGCCGTAAATCGGAATATAAAATCAACGGAGTAACACAAAAAACAAAATATTACCTCGGCGATTACGAAGAAGAAACCGATAATCTTGGAAATATTAAGAAAATCCATTACCTTA
>JAQVNN010000139.1 GCA_028703105.1 Paludibacter sp.
GTATATACTGATAAAAGCAGCTGAATCGATTTGCAACTCATAACTCTCCTGTGGTTTCCAGGCATACCTGATAGCGAATTTCCGACGAATCGAATCCACCGGCAACCAGGTAAAGTCAATGGGTTTTAATATCGAATCCACCTTATGCACAAGCTTAATCTTCTCTGTCAGGACTGAAACCAGCGGTTCTTCAAACTCCAGCAGAATGTCGCTGTATAAATCAAAACTACCGGCCAAATTAGATTTATATGTCAACGGAACCACCGGCTTCACTTCGTTGGTTTTGCTTTTCCCGATTGTTCTCGGCTTGCGTAATATGAGGTTCAAGGTATCGGTCGTGGATACCAATTGAAAAACAGAGTCCGATTTCAGGTAAGTTACCGCCATCTTCAGCGTATCCTGTCTGTAAACTGTCGAATCCGGCATCCAATACACCAAACTGTCCATTCTCTCCGTTTTCTGTATCAAGAACCGTGTATTGACATCAAAATTAAGTGGCTCGATTTTCGGCAAACTATCCTGTTTGTCATTAAAAAACAAGTTAAAATACTTTTCGACCGGACGTTCGGATTTCACCAGATACTGTCTTTTCTTGTTTTCCTTGAAAAGTTTCAACAACAAGTTATTGGGAAGATAAGTCAATTTTGATTCCGTTTTGATGGTGTCAATCGTAACGGAGTCCTTCCACAAAGTATCCATTTGTTGAACAATTTTAATTTCAGGGATCACGATTGAGTCATAGAAAGCGATTTCTTCTCCAGGCTGATACCTGAAGTCACGGTCCAGATCCAACAGAGCATACAACTTATACTTCCCGGCTTTGATGTTTTGAATGGTAAACCGACCCTCATCATCGGTTTTGGCTACGCGTGTAAACTGATCACGGAGGATGGCGGTATCATGCAGGTTCTTGTGTAACCCGACCAACACACCCGGCATCGGCTCCAGGTTTTCTGCTCTGATAAGCTTTCCCGAAGCCTGTAAGGTATCTATTTCCTGCCCCGTGGCAAAGGAAAAAGTATAATTCGGAAGCGGATTCTTCTCATTCAAATCGACGATGGCATTCCCAAACAAGATGCTGTAGGTCGTACTATCCAGCAATTCATCCTGTATGCTAACCGTCAGCACTTTTGCATTAGCTTTTACAATCGGCTGTGTTTTCTGGGGAGGTGAGATTACAACATTTTCATTGACTTTCTCCAGACTTATATTCTCATCAAAAAACACCTGTATTTCCTTCTTCTTGTAATTCAACGCGTTATTCAACGGCACAGTACGCAAAACAACCGGAGGAATAGAATCCTTCGGTCCCCCGGTTGGTCCCGCTGCCCTGTTGGCACAGGAAACAATTGAGAGAACCAACACAAGCTGTATTATTAATCTAAATATCTTCATTAATCAATCAAAATTTTAACCACATTAGTCACATTAGAACACATAAGTTGTAACATATCCCGTCGACTGTAGTCCGGAGGCCGGAGACATTAGACATCAGACGTTAGACATTAGACATTAGACGTTAGACGTCAAAACTCTATGCCCGATCCTGCATCTCAAACAATTCTTTGCTTCGCAATATTTTTTATACAAACAAATCAGCGCTTGCGAATCGGCTGCCGAATCTAATGTCAACCCTGTTTCCCGCCACCTGCGGGTAATATAATTGTTTTCAGCCGGTATTTTCTCTAACATCTGTAAGGCTTTATCTTTCAAGTTCTGAAGCTCTTTATGTGCTCCGTAACAGAAAAGCAAGGGTACAACCGCGTTAATTAAAATACCATAAACTGACTCCTGTCCTAATTTCTTCGATTTGGGAGCATGTACCTCACCAGGAATATAATGACTCTTCCAATATTCTGAAACTTCAACCTCATCAAATAACTGCATCAACGATGTTATATCAGGTCTGTCGAGCAGTTGAGAAAACAACTGTTGTCTTTTATAAAACACAGACGCAAGCTGCGCGATGCGGATATACGGAAAATTATCGGGTCGCAACCGCAACAATCGCCACTGTTTTCCATCCTTGGGTTGCAACCGGTATTTCTGTTGCAGAAAGGCATATTCCCGCTTCAACTCTTCAATATAGTCATCCTGACAGGTTAATTCTTTCAGCAAACCCGACTGACCAAACAACAAAGCTTCCAGCTGAACCACGTCCCTGCAGTTTTTCAGGATCAACATCAGCGGAAGGGATTTCGCCAGACTGAGAAATGCTTCATTATTCACTGAAAATCCAAAGCATTTACTGACAATCACAAAACAGGTTTCTTCCCAATGATTACTCCCCGACTGAAGCAACGCGTTAACTTCCTGCACCTTTTGCTCCATCCTTTCCATCAACAGGGCATTTTTCCACGCCCGGATGTAAATTTCAGGAACCCCGCTGATTTTATCCGCACAAGCAATCCATTTCGTACCCGACACCAGCATTTCATAATTGGTTTCAATCTCTGTTGCATACGACAATTCCAGTTGGGGAAGTTTCTGACCATCAGCAAGGAAAACAGGCACGTCCGCTTTTTTCACTACGTGCAAAATCACATTGCCATAATTTTTATCCTGCTGATGCCGGTGTTTGTTCCAGTCGGATGCCAGGTTATGTATTTCCACATTGCCCGCCCAGATGGTTTTACCTATTCTGATCTTGGCATTGAAAAAATCGGGACCGGCATGTGTATTCGGTTTCCCCACATCAATTACCTCGATCCGCTGACCGTCGGTGGTGTGCAAATCATGCTGCACAAACAGCTTATGCTGCCAGATGTAATGTAAAACAAGCTCTTTCATAGGTAAACAAACAAAAATGAGGATTCGCACTTTTACGAATCAAAACAAAATACTTTATAACAAGCCGTAGCTATATCCTTTTTCTTTCCAGTATGCTAACGCCTGTGGCAGGACTGTCAGCACATTTTCTTTGGCTTTAATAGAATCATGAAACACCACGATAGAACCAGTTCGCAGGTATCTTTCCACCGTGCGCATGATTTGTTCCGGTTTCTTCTTCTTATCGTAATCAAAAGTAATCACATCCCACATCACGATATCGTATTCCTCTTTCAGGGCTTTTATTTGTGAAAAAGTGATTCTGCCATGCGGGGGACGAAACAAGCGACTATCGATGAATGCCGACGCTTTTTTCACGTTAGCCACATAATCCTCAACCGTATAGCGATATCCCCGGATGTGATTAAAGCTATGGTTTCCAACACGGTGACCTCTCCTCAACACTTCCTGATATACTTCGGGATACTTCCGTACATTATCGCCCACGCAGAAAAAAGTCGCTTTCCATCCGTACTCATCCAGTATATCAAGCACCTGTGGAGTCACCTCCGGTACAGGTCCGTCATCGAAAGTCAGATAAATCAGCTTCGATTGAGTGTTCACCCGCCAGATTAACTTTCCAAACAGAGGTCTTAAAAAGCGTGGGAACTGCATCTTTACACTTTACATTCTGACCCGCTGCGATAGTTTTTCAAACGCCGGGAGATATTGATCCATTAATGCTTTCTGTTCGTATTGCTGGGCAACCTGAAGGATGTGATTCAGCACTCCGAAATTATGTCCAATGCGGCTTTCCAAACTTTTACGCTGGGCATTTGTCAAATGGAAATACCATTCCAGGTTTTCCAGACAATCTTTTGCCACAAAATCCATAATCTCATTCCCTTTGGCGAATTCCCCCAGTGCATAATAGTATTCAGCCAGCAATACCGAAGTATAATCATGGCGGACTGTTGCTCCCGG
>JAQVNN010000006.1 GCA_028703105.1 Paludibacter sp.
AAAAAAATGAAGTTTTTGCGCAGACTCCCGTTAGGCTCAATTGCAGAAAAAAGGTCATACTATCCTAAATCAGAGATTAATTGTTTATTTTTGTTTCATGAATATACCAGATCATACATATGAAAATCAGTTTGGGGAAATTCTTGAATTGATAAAATCGACACGACAACGTGTATTGAAAGCTGTTAACACAGAACTCATTGATTTAAATTGGGACATTGGAAAATTCATCTCAGAGAATTGTGCCCATAATAATTGGGGAGAAAGCACAGTTGAAAAGATGTCAAAGTTTATTATTGAACAAGAGCCTGATATTAAAGGTTTTTCTCCTCAGAACCTGTGGAGGATGAAGCAATTCTACGAGACATATTGTCAGGACGAAATTCTCGCACCACTGGTGAGAGAAATTGGTTGGTCAAATAATTTGCTTATTCTATCTCGAACAAAAGATAGAAATGAAAAGGAGTTTTACATTCGTTTAACTATCAAAGAAAACTATTCAAAACGAGAACTTGAAAGACAACTTGAAAGTGGTTTTTATGAACGAACTATGCTTTCCGGGAAAAGTATATCTCCTGCACTAAAAGAAATTCACCCAAATATTAAAAACGTATTCAAAGATAACTATATTCTTGAGTTTTTGAATTTACCACACAAATACTCGGAAAAGGAATTCCAAAAAGCAATCATATCAAATCTGAAAGACTTCATTTTAGAATTTGGAAAAGATTTTTCATTTCTTGGCGAAGAGTATCCAATTCAAGTAGGGAACGAGGATTATCACATAGACCTTTTGTTTTTCCATCGGGAGTTGCAATGTTTGGTTGCAATCGAACTGAAAATTGGAGCATTCAAGCCTGAGTATCTTGGGAAAATGGAATTCTATCTTGAAGCACTTGACAGAAAACTAAAAAAGAAACATGAAAATCCTAGTGTCGGGATAATATTGTGTAAATCGAAAGACAAAAATGTTGTTGAAATTTCATTGAGTAGAAGTTTATCACCAACTTTAATTAGTGATTATCAAACAAAACTTATTGACAAAGAATTATTAAGTCTTAAATTGAAAGAATTCTTTGATACTGAAGATGAGAGAAGCAACTGAGCCTAATCGAGTAGCCTGCCCCGCCAGTCTTAACTGACGGGGCAGGCTACTCGATTAGCGCTTGGTTGTTTGTTTGTCAGTCAACAAATGTTTCTTTTATTACAGATTTAACCTCTTGAATCTCGTTTTTAGTCAAAACACCAAGTGTTTTTATAATTCTAACTTTATCTATTGTTCTGATTTGATCTATGGCAATCCAACCCGTTTTTCCATTATGCTTTACCTCCACCCTGGTTGGATATTTTCGGGAAGTTGTGGTCATGGGACTAACAACCAATGTTTGAAGATGGTGATTTATTTCATTAGGTGAGACGATTACACATGGTCGGGTCTTTTGAATCTCACTTCCTACTGTCGGATCCAAATTAACTAATACGATGTCATACTGATTCATTGCCAGTTCTCCATATTTTCATCATCGAAAACATCTCCAATCAACAACTTATCATCTCCATTCTCATGCATCTTTTTAAACTTCAAATCCCATCCTTTTCGAGGCTCTGCCACTGGTTTGATTATGATTTGACTCTTTTCAAGAATTAATTCAACTTTATCCTTGATTTGGTATTTTTCCAATAAAGTTTTGCTTAACCTAAAACCCCTTGAATTCCCTATTTTTATTATTGATATTTCCATAATCTTTCTTTTATTAATGTAAGCACAAAGTTATCACATTTTTTATAACAAACAAATATATTATGATTTTTTATTAATAGAATATTTTTCATTAGTGTCCGGTAAAGATAAAAACAAATAGCGAAAAAAGAGGGAACTTCCGAAGAATACGGGACTCCCCAATGTTAGGACAATTTTAGCAGCATGTTAAGATATCTTTTAGGCCGCAAAGTGATAGACTTGCTTTGGTGTCTGATAATCCAATGATTGATGTAACCGTTCGTTGTTATAGAACCTAAAATAATCATTCAATCCTTTCCACAAAATTAATCCATTTTCGTACACATTCAAATACACGTTTTCATATTTTACGCTTCGCCATAATCTTTCGACGAAAACATTATCTAAAACGCGACCCTTTCCATCCATCGAAATTTTTATTTCGTTATTATTCAGCTCGTTAATAAACACATCGCTTGTAAACTGACCTCCTTGATCGGTGTTGAAAATTTCCGGCTTCCCATGCGTTTCAATTGCTTCTTTAAGCACTTCGGCACACCACTCGGCTGTCATGTTATTGGATAATGACCAATGAATAACATATCTACTGTGTAGGTCTATAATGGCTGTCAGATACATAAATTCCTTTTTCATTGGGATGTAGGTTATATCCATTGCCCAAACCTGATTACACCTCACGATCTCCAGATTTCTTAGAAGATAGGGGTATTTATAATGCGTTTTGTTGCTGGTAGTAGTTTTGGGCTCTCTGAAGATTGTTCGCCAATTCACCAACTTCATTAAACGCCTTACACGCTTTACATTAACAGGATAACCTGCCAATCGAAGCAAGGCTGCAAGTCGGAGAACCCCATAGAATAGGTAGATAGTTGAGTGGGCGTAAGTTCATACTTCTTGGCTAAACTTTCTAATGTTTCACGCTCTTTCAATGAGTCTAAAACCACTTTTGATTTGAATTCTTTACTAAATTTTCTCCTTGTTGTTGACATAAAATTTTTGGTTTAAAGATAATACAATTCTATCTTAACTTTATGCCCAGGTTTTGGGGAATGTCTTAGATAAACGATTGATAAATTACCAATTCATAAATTAATCCAATTTTTTTTTATCTTTGTCCCGAAAAACCCTACGATATGCAGCAGAAATTTACATCTTCCAGCAAAATGAATGATCTGATCAAAGAGGATACTTCTTTGCTGTTAACCATGACGCGGTTTGGTTTTTCGTTGGGATTTGGCGACAAAACGGTGAAGGAAGTCTGCATGGAAAAGAAGGTAGATGAGAAAACTTTTCTGGCGGTTATTAATTTTATTTCTAACGGATACAAAGAGGAAAACATCAACCACGAAATTATTTCAATCGATGCAGTCATTCTTTATCTGCGCAATGCCCATGACTTCTTTCTCGACTTCAAACTGCCGCTTATCCGCAAAAAACTGATTGAGGCTATTGATAGTTGTGTACAGGAACAACCTTACCGAAAAATGATCATGAAATTTTACGATGACTATGTGGCTGAAGTTCAGAAACACATGGATTATGAAAATGAGACTGTTTTTCCGTATGTTTTAAGTCTGCTCGAGGGCAAGAAAAATCCGCGGTACAACATCGCCGTATTTGAAAAAAACCATGAGAATATCGACTCGAAACTATCTGATCTGAAGAATATTCTCATTAAATATTTCCCGGCACAACAGCCCAATTATTTGCTAAATGAGGTGTTGTTTGATCTTTCAGCTTGTGAAAAGGACCTTGAGAAACATAACCGGGTAGAGGATCATTTCTTTGTTCCCATTACTGAAACCCTGGAGAAAAAGTTGAGTACAGCAGTAAAAGAGGAGCCAACGGCAGCGGAAAAAGTCGACAACCTGACTGAAAGAGAGAAAGAAATCTTAGTCAGCGTGGTAAAGGGACTTACCAACAAAGAAATTGCAAATAAGCTTTTTTTGTCAACACATACCGTTATCTCGCACCGCCGGAATATAACCCGCAAATTAGAGATACACAGCACAGCCGGATTAACCATATATGCTATTGTAAACAAACTGGTTACTCTTGACGAAATAAAATCAGTAATTGAATAACGTGGATTTTAGTTATTTGTATGTAACATATTAACTCCAACCTGGATGCATAACAAACACATCAAAACCTGGATGTTTTATTTTTTGATGATAACTTCATTTATCATCTTGACGTACTGGTTGTTTAAAAATGCAGAGAAATTTGCCGAATATGTACCACCAGATCTGAAAGAAGCCAGCTCTGTCATAACCAGTAATTATGATTCTTTTATAAATTCCCTCTCCCACAACCTGACAGAACCTGTCGCCCTACTTTTGATGCAAATCATCTCCATCTTGTTTGTATCCAGAATTGCGGGATGGTTCTTTATTAAAATCGGTCAGCCGACTGTTATCGGTGAAATTCTTGCGGGAATTTTGCTGGGTCCTTCTCTGTTGGGGCACTTCTACCCTGATGCATACAATTTTTTATTCGCTCCTGAATCACTGGGTAATCTCTATATTCTTAGCCAGGTCGGACTAGTGCTCTTTATGTTTGTTATCGGCATGGAACTTAACCTGAGCCTGCTCCGGAATAAAATGGGCACGACCTACGTCATTAGTCATGCCAGCATCCTTTTTCCTTACTTCTTGGGGATGTTGTTTGCGTATTTTGTGTACGAAGAATTTGCTGCTGGACAAACTGATTTTCTATCGTTTGCCCTGTTCATTGGCATTTCAATGAGCATAACTGCTTTTCCTGTACTAGCCAGAATCGTACAGGAGAAAGGTATGACCAAAACACATATCGGACAAATCTCGATTATCTCTGCTGCATTCAACGATGTAACTGCCTGGTGCATCCTGGCTGCAGTCATCGCAATAACCAAAACCGGAAGTTTTATCAGTTCATTATACACAATCGGACTTTCCATTCTCTATATTTTGTTCATGTTGTATGTTATTCGTCCGTTTATGAAAAAAATTGGTAAAATATACAGCAACAACGAGGTGTTAAATAAAAGTGTCATTGCATTTATATTTTTATTTTTGACGTTTTCGGCTTTTACCACCCAGTTAATCGGCATTCATGCCTTGTTTGGTGCTTTCCTGGCCGGAGTAATCATGCCTGAACTTCCTAAATTCAGAAAAATTGTCGTCGATAAAATCGAAGATGTAGCCCTGACTTTATTGCTTCCATTATTCTTTGTTTATACTGGATTACGTACAGAAATCGGGTTACTTAACACACCTCATCTATGGGGAATAACCGCCGCTATGGTTTTGTTTGCAATAGCAGGCAAATTTATAGGAGCAGGCTTTTCAGCAAAACTGATGGGAGAAAACTGGCGCGACAGCCTTTCTGTGGGTATCCTGATGAACACCCGCGGTCTGATGGAAATCGTGGTTTTGAATATCGGGTATGAAATGGGCATTCTTCCTAAACCCGTTTTCGTGATGCTGGTGTTGATGGCATTGGTTACAACTTTTATGACAACGCCGATGTTGTCGCTTATTCAGAAGGTATTCCCGGTAAAAAATCAGGAAGAAGAGTATCATAAACAGCAGGCTCAGGGTATTTTTAAGGTATTGATAGCACTTGGTAATCCCGAAAACGGGAAATCATTGCTGCATGTAGCAAGGCATGTGTTGGATGGAGTGAAAAACAGCCTATCGGTTACAGTTCTGCACATAACACCGGGGTCGAATACAAATCCTTTGTACAGCGAAGAATTTGCAAACGAAAGTTTTATCGGAATTAATACTGAAGCTAAAAAACTTAATATCCCGATTCAGAATGATTATAAAATCACCGATAACATTGAATCGGGTGTTGTGAAGACAACAAATTATGATAATTATGATTTCTTACTTGTTGGAGCCGGATTGTCTCTTTCAGGCATTGAGTTTACCAAACATAAACCCAACATCAAAACTTCCGAATGGGTAAACAGGTTGATAAGGCGTGTATCAAAATCTCAGGAGATTTTTTATCCCGGCTCACTGATAAAAGATAAAACACGGTATTTTGTTGAGCAAAGTCAGTGTAGTGTAGGTATCTTTGTAAATCGTAACTTCAGCGGAATCTCAACTGTCCTGGTCATACTTCAAGAAAAAACAGATGATTTTCTTATTCGCTATGCGCACCGTTTATTGAAGAATGACCCGAAAATACAGGTAACTTTCCACGATGAAAACAAACTCCTGACTACTGAAGACTCTTTCATAGAACCATACAAAGAGTTTGTAAAACATTATCCGGATGCACTGAAGATAAGTAAATCGAAAAACGGAAATGGAAATTTCCAAAGATACAGTTTCATGTTGATAAGTTATCAAAGCTGGATCAGGATCACAGAAAGTGACAGCAACAAACTCAACAACATTCCCTCAACACTCATCATCAACAAGAAGGAAAGTCGTTTTAGCCGGTCAGCCAAAGGAAAACACAAAAATTAATCATGGGGCAGAAGACGAACCGACCTCCTTGTCTTCAGATTTCTTATTAGGTGGAGCACCAGGCTCTTCCCTGTTTC
Organism: Paludibacter sp.; assembly: GCA_028703105.1. GTDB lineage: Bacteria > Bacteroidota > Bacteroidia > Bacteroidales > Paludibacteraceae > Paludibacter. The sequence continues at coordinate 6,282 of JAQVNN010000006.1, forward strand.
TGAAAGAAAATTTTGGTCTTTCTTCATCAGGGAAACGTAAAAAGACTTCCTCTTTTGTGAGTGGACGATGGGTTTCGAGCCAGAAGAAATTAGTCAAATAGATGAATTCATCGGTGAGTTTATTCATCGGATGAAACTCTCCACTCGAAGAAGGAGTTAAAACAATCCGGTCTATTTTCTTATCCTTGAAATGAATCACCACGAAGCTGCTCTCAGTGCGGTTGGCGCCAATAAGGGTACTGTCCGACTCTTCCCGGATGAAATAAATCGTTTCTGCATTCCCATTGACATCCACACGGCGGATTTGACTACTGTCGAGATGGGCAATGATATCCTTCCCAGAAATCTGATTGAAGTAGAGTGAGTCCATTAATTCGGTTACCATGGCCGACTGTTGCAGCTCAACCTGATAAACCTCCTGATTCTTCGACAAAATGCTGATTTTTTCACTTGAATACTGCTGACTCTCCTGCCAGATAACCGGTTTATTCATCAGGTGCATGATAGAGTCCCGCGAAGAATAAACGAGTGAATCGGCCAGTCCCTGAATATCTTCCCTGAAGAACCGTACATTCCGCCAGGCTTTGGCTTCATTATAAACAGAGTCTTTGAAAGTCATCAGGGTATCCGCATGAACATACAAATGTTTTTCATTCGACCAGTCAACCAGCAACGCAGAATCAGTAGCGACTCCCAGCTCCTTATCTTCATTATAATACACGTAATTCCCATACAAAGTTGATTTCTGAACCGTATCCTTGAGGATAGCCTGACCAAAAACTTCCCCATATTTTACGGCCTTATCATAAAAAATGGTATCGCCAGTAATTGATTTTCCTTCTTTGTTAATAAGGGAAGAACGATTCAGCAACATAGATCGCTCCGATTGAGTATTATACCAACCTTTATTGGTATATATGTCTGTTTTATCCTGATAAACAATATGTGTTTCTCCAACCAAATTCGCGATATGGGATTTCGTATTGTACGTCAGCGTATCCGCATTCATCACAAAATTCTCATTTACCAATTTTACTTTATCGCTGAACAGGGCGTCTTCAGTTCTTGTTGAATACTGTCCCCAGACAGAAGTGAGGGTGTTTTCAGGATCCACAATTTTGCCTCCGGTGAAATAATAAGCGAGCTGGGTAGTTCTGTCATAATTCAGGCTATCGGTAGTGAGTGTTGTATTTCTATTTACCAGACGTGCATTACCTCTCAAGCGAACTAATTTTAGATTTCCATCATAATACAATTTATCGCCATACACGAAAAGGGTATCTCCCTGCACAATTTTCACATTGCTAAAGGCATCCATCGAATTGGAATTCCGATAGAAATAAGCACTATCACAGGTCATGACAGCGTCATCATGACGAAACCTCACATTTCCATTCAGGATCTGCACGTCGGGTTTTAAAAGTTGGTCGAATGAAATAAGATCGGCATTCTCTAGATAAATAATCTTAGCCGTTTTCTGATCAAAGGGCGTTCGTATAGGAGCCACCGGCAGAGGAGGATCCAGTTTCTTTCCCCTGGCGTCCTTGCGGACAGGCATTGTTTTTTTGCCCTGGTCAGAAGATGGCCTGACTTCCCGTCTTTCCTCCAGGATGTCTTTCCTCAACTGTTTGTGTTGTATTTGTGCTGTTACATTCAAAAACGACAATGACACAAAACAAGCAATAAACAAAAACCTTACATTCCGGTATTTCATGAAAACCACCCTTTATTTTTTACTCCATCCCGGATACTTAAAGTTGCAGTTTTGCCAGGCAGGATCAATGCTGATATAGGTCTCTCTCTGCTTTTTGGCAATCCATTCTTTCAGGAACTGTTCTTTCTTCGTTTCCTCGTAAAAGTTTTTAAGCAACTGATAATCGTCCATCAAATTGGCTTTATGAATATCAACTTTTGACTTAACCTTCACAACGGCAACAACTTCTTTGTTAGAAGCTGGATCAATCATCGTAAACGGTTTTGAAATTTCAGCAACGTTCATTCCATAAACCACTTTAGCAACTTCCTGAGGCAAATCCTGATATTCAAATTTAGATGTGCCTGTTCGCTGGTTAAGCATCAGTCCGGCATTCATAGCAGAATTTTTATCCTGCGAGAAATACATTACACCCTGTTCAAAGGTCATCTTACCGCTCCTTATCACGTTGCTTACAGAGTCGAGTTTGTGCATAGCTTTCTGTTTATCTGTGAGCGAAACCTTTGGTTTCATCAGGATGTGGCGGCAATTGATCCGGTCACCACGTTTTTCAATCAACTGAATAATATGAAACCCGAATTCAGATTCCACAACACGTGAAACCCTTTTGGGGTCAGTCAGATTAAAAGCCACGTTAGCAAATTCCGGTACCAGCTGACCTTTGCCCATGAAACCAAGTTCACCCCCTCTTTTGGCACTTTCTGTGTCTTCAGAATACAGGCGGGCAAGTATTGAAAAGTCGGTCGTCCCACTATTCACCCTTTCCGCGTATTCTCTCAGCCGTTCTTTCACAGCCTCAATCTCTTCCTGTGGCACCGGAGGCTGAAAGCTGATGATCTGCAATTCAACCTGTGCAGGAACAGTTGGAATGCTGTCTTCCGACAGGGAATTATAGAATCGCCTTACATCGGCAGGAGTAGATTTGATGTTTTCCACCAATTTTTGCTGCATCTGCTGGATAATCATTTGCTCCCTGACCATGGTGCGCATATCTTCGCGAAGTGCAAGCATGCTTTTTCCGAAATACTCTTCGAGTTTTTCTTTTGACCCAATCTGAGAAATAAAATAATTCATCCGCATCTCCACCTGATTCATCACAGTTCCTTCATTTACCTCGATACTATCCAGTTCCGCCTGGTGCAGATAAAGTTTCTGGATCGCAATTTGCTCGGGGATAACACAGTAAGGATCCCCATCAATGGTAACCCCTTCGTACTGAGCCCTGATTCGTTGTTCTTCAACTTCAGATCTCAATATTGACTCGTCACCTACTATCCAGATAATCTCATCGATAATATTCGTCTGAGCCGAGGTGTTTATGAAAGACAAACCTAAAAATACGGTTAAAAAAACGATGAATCTTGTGTGCATGTTAATGATTTTAATCCGGGCAACCCTTCACTATAAGTCCGGGAATTTTATTTGTTAAAAAAAGTTACAGTTCCATTCTGAATTGCATCCTGGTATAATTCATCTTCGAAATTTACTATAAAATCCGATTTCAATTTATTCAGAATGATGTTGGATATCTTTTCTTTAGCAGTCTCAAATGGTTCTATCTGTCCCACTCTCTTTACAGAATCGACATTCAACATATAATGCTTCAGGCTGTCGGAGACCTCAACATACTTCCCTGTACCCAACGTTTCATTCAAATTTGGAGATTGAACCGGCATTTTTTTGAGAATTTCATTTAGGGGCATCCAACGATCAGCGAAATAATCATAACTCAACCCATGTTGTAAACTGTATTTTTCAATTTGCTCCAGGGATTTGTTATCACCCGATTGTACCCAATGTCGTACATCATTCAATTTGGGGGCTCCAACCGGAAGCACAAGCAGGATTCCTTTCAACATATCTTCACGCAGGACAAACTGTTCGCTGAAATTTTGATAAAATGTGAACAATTCTTCATCTGATGGTTGCTGAGGCAAACGTTGTTGTAACAGGTTTTGCTGATACTGATGAATAGTAAGAGACTTCCTGTAATCATCTAGCAACCTTTCTATTTCAGCTTTATTTGTCACGTTACGTTTAGCATGTTCATAAAGCAACACATCCGTTACCCATTTACGGATGTAGCCATCGGCAATTTGTATGCTGTCAGCACCGGTAATATTGGGAGGAATAATCCCCTGCACCTGATCCAGATACAAAAATTTTCCCTCCACTTCCAATAAGGGAATACGGGTCTGATCAGGAGATTTAACATCACATCCAATCAATGACCCGAATATTAACACCAGCAATAAATGCCTGAAAATACGCATGAGAGAGCTTATAAGCAATTAATTTTTCTGAACCGTTTTCAATACTTTTTGATTGATCTTTACCGGATATTTTTCCCGCAAGGTATTGATCCATTCCTTTTCAAGAAATTCCTGATAATCGGCCGTAACCAATCCGCGTACATCCGTATAATCTTCGGGAGTATAATTCAGCAGAGTACCCGGAACAAACACATAAGGGTATTTAGCATCTTTCTCCACTGCTCCGGGAGAGTTAAAAACATAGTGATCGACAAATTTGTTATCACCCTCCACATACAAACCTTTATCGATTTTAATATTAACCACACTGTCATTGAGCTGACGGAGGAATTTGTCTATTGAGTCTTTCGGCTGAACCGAGACAATTTCATTTGCCTTTTTCCAGACGTCTTCCGTTTTACACTGAATTACCCTTCCTTTGAAATGTGGTTTATCCCAGGAATATTTCTGTTTATTTCTTTTAAAGAAGGCTACCAATCCGGCTGTATCCTTGGATGCTTTTTCCCAAACCTCGTTGTTGCTTACTTCAAACAGCAGGATACCATCATGATATTCCTGCATCAGCAAACGGAAATCATCATACTTCTTTTCGAGCTGAGTATTCTCATAAGCCAGCAATTCTTTTTCAATAAAAGCATTCAGTTTTTGATCGATAATTTCTTTAGCAGAAGATTTTTCGCTTGCCTGGTTTTTCTTCAAATACGCAAGAAAATCTTCCTGTTTATATTTTTTCCGGGCAAAAGAGAACATCGTTTTTTTCAGTTTTGCAGCATCCGCATCAGCAAGAAAAGCAGAATCAGTAAGCAATCTGTCTTGCAATAGGGCATAAAAATCTTCTGTTTGTGTTCCTTTATTGATTTTAAGTTTGTACTCTTTTTTCAGTTTTTCCACAAAAGCTTGCTGGCCTTTTTGTGCTCTTTCATCTCTTTTTACCAGACGTTCGATATCCGCTTTTTTATTTTCAAATGACGGAATTGGTTTAGTATCTAATAATTTGATGATGTGCCACCCATAAGCCGATTGCACAGGCTCACTGATATCTCCCGTATTTTTCAGGGCAAAAGCCGCCTGTTCAAATTCAGCTACCATTCTTCCCGTGCCAAACCAGGGCAATTCTCCATTTCTTGCTGCAGAACCCCGGTCTTCAGAATGAGCCGAAGCAATTTGTCCGAAATCAGCCCCGTTTTTTACAAGTTGATACAATGAGTCTATTTGATTTTTAGCTCTTGTATTACCTGCATCATCACCCTGAGAAGTAAATTTCATGATATGTGAAACCAACACCTCTCCGGGAGAAAACCTTCGGTTATGTACTTTTATCACGTGATAGCCAAAAGCGGAACGAACAGGTTTTGAAATGGTACCCACCGGTGTATTAAAAGCCATCGTTTCGAAAGGATACACCGTACGGAAACCTGTAATCCATCCGATATAACCACCATTATCCTCAACCGACTGATCTTCTGATGTTTCTTTAGCAACGGTAGGGAAGTCTTCTTTTTCGAGTCTTTTCAACACCTCCTGAATTTTATTCCAGGCTTTCAGGGTATCCGCCGGAGCTGCATTTTGCTGAACACGAACAAGAATATGACTCACCTCAATATCTTCTTTCATCCTTTCATATGCTTCTTTCAACAGGCTTTCTTCGACTCTTGAATCGGTAAGATAGGGTTTGGTCAACTGATCCCGATAACCACTCAACTCATTTATAAAGGATTTTGTTGTATCAATTCCCTGCGATTTAGCTTCTTCAACTTTAAGTTTAAAGTTCACGAAAAGATCAACATATTCTTCCAGCGTTTTTTTATCCAGGGCGTTATTCGAGTTATTCTTGTTATAAATATATTCAAACTCGGATTTTAGAACCGGTTTGCCATTAATAGTCATCAAAACTGGGTCTTTTCCCTTTGCCATGACAGAACCCGAAATCAATAAAACGGACAATGAAACAAATAGTGCCTTCATAAATATTAAATAAATTGATTAATTAACATGTTGAGATTGCGAACCTAAGCATTTTAACGCAAACAATTTATATATGTTGTAAATTGATTATTTTTTTTAAGCTTTTTTATTCACCCCGGCTGTAATTGGGTGCCTCGCTGGTAATGGAAACATCATGTGGGTGACTTTCGGCTACACCGGCATTTGTAATGCGTGTAAACTTCGCTTGATGCAATTCACTGATGGTATGTGCACCACAATATCCCATACCGGCTCTAAGCCCGCCGATCATCTGATAAACAACTTCATAAAGGGAACCTTTAAAAGGTACACGAGCAGCAATTCCTTCGGGAACCAGTTTCTTGATATCATCTTCCACATCTTGGAAATAGCGGTCTTTGGATCCTTTTTCCATGGCTTCCAGGGATCCCATGCCGCGGTATGATTTAAATTTCCTTCCATTGAAAATGATGGTTTCACCCGGAGATTCTTCGACTCCTGCAAACAAAGAACCTGCCATGATGGTGTCGGCACCGGCAGCAAGTGCTTTCACAATATCACCCGAATAACGGATACCACCATCTGCAATAACAGGAACACCCGTTCCATCAAGTGCCTTTGCCACTTCATAGATGGCCGAAAGCTGTGGTACTCCAACGCCGGCAATAACACGGGTAGTACAAATAGAACCCGGACCAATTCCCACTTTAACGGCATCGGCACCGGCTTCTACAAGGGCTTTGGCTGCTTCGGCAGTAGCAATATTTCCTACGATAATATCAATGGATTTATAGCGTTTTTTCGCATCTCTGAGGGTTTTCAGTACGCCTTCCGAGTGACCGTGAGCTGTGTCGATTACAACCGCATCCACGCCGGCATCTACCAAAGCATCAATTCGCTCAAATACATCCACTGTAACACCCACACCCGCGGCAACACGCAACCGGCCGAATTCATCTTTCGATGCCATGGGTTTGTCTTTTGCTTTGGTAATGTCTTTATAAGTAAGCAGCCCGATGAGGCGGTTGTCTTTATCAACAACAGGCAGCTTTTCAATTTTATGTCGCTGAAGAATATCCGCAGCGGCTTCCAGATCGGTTGAACGGGAGGTTGTGATGAGATTCTCCTTCGTCATTATTATATCGATCTTTGTCGCAAGATTTCGCTGAAAGCGCAAATCCCGGTTTGTAACGATTCCCACCAAAAAGCCTTCTCCATCGACGACAGGAATCCCTCCGATTTTGTATTCTGCCATTAGATTGAGGGCATCACCAACAGTAGCATCTTTATGGATGGTCACTGGATTGGAAATCATGCCGTTCTCAGCACGCTTAACGGCTTTTACCTGTTTGGCCTGTTCTTCGATCGACATGTTTTTGTGGATTACCCCGATACCACCTTCGCGGGCAATAGCAATGGCCATTTTGGCTTCAGTAACTGTATCCATAGCCGCAGATACAACAGGAATCTTCAGCTCAATATTGCGGGAAAACCGGGTTGACAAATCCACATTACGTGGTAATACATTTGAATAGGCGGGAATTAACAAGACATCATCGAAGGTCAGTCCTTCAATATGAACTCTATCGGCAATAAATGACATAGGAATTAATTTTATATGTTTCAGATGACGACAGTAATAGTCGGTATTACTATGAAAAAATATTGCGTGCAAATGTACATAATATTTGTGAGTTTGGAAAATCCCATCATTAAAAAAATGGATAATCCCGCTCAGGACATAAACTTGAACAACTGCAAATAAACACATTTATTACGAGAAACAATAAAAGGACTACAACTGCAATCTCTTTGTAGAATTAACTTCCTTTATCTTGTTGATATTTTTACGCAGGTTTTCGATTTCCTGTTTGTCGTGAACATTGATATGAAACAAGCCAACAAAAATTCCGGCGTGTGTTTCAATATTGATTTTACTGATGTTCACCCCGTACTGTTCAGAAATTACATGCAGGATTTCCACAAGGACTCCCTTTTTATCGATTCCTTTGATTTCTATAACCTCATCAAAACTAAGTCCTTTGTGAACTGCCCATTTTGCAGAGATGATATTCTGCCCAAAATTTGATTTTAATTTAGCCGCAACGGAACACTGACGTTTATGCAGCATGACAATTTCATTCTCATCAACATAACCCAACACATCATCTCCGGGTATAGGTTTACAGCAATCAGCAAATTTGTAAGTCTTACCGGCGCTCTCTTCGGTAAGTATAAAAGTTTTTTTTCTGTCAACTCGTGTTGCCGGGACCAATTCAGGTTCAACGACCTTGTGCTTGTCTCCGGTACTTACAAAAGGAATTTTAATGTATTTAGAAAACACACTCTGCGATTTAGGCTTGAATATCACTTTCTGAATGTCTTCCAGATTCAAATTTCCTTTACCCGCCTGTAAATACAACGCATTACGCGAACTAAACTTATAATGATTGAGGATTTTGACATAATTATCATTCTCAGGAGGCAGGTTGATTTCGGCAAGTGCCTTCTCAATCCTTTTCTGACCTTCTGCTATTTCTGCTTTTTCTTCTCTTCTGAAAATTGCCCTTAATTTGGCTTTTGCCCTGGCGGTGGTCACATAATCAATCCATTCCAGTTGGGGGACTTGTTTGCGGGAGGTCAGAATTTCCACCTGGTCGCCACTTTGCAGGGTATGACTCAGTGGCACTAATTTATGGTTTACTTTTGCTCCAATACAATGTTCTCCCAAATCGGAGTGCAGGGCAAATGCAAAATCAAGCGCAGTGGAACCCTGTGGTATGGTTTTGATGTCACCTTTCGGCGTAAATACAAAAATTTCGGAAGCAAAAAGATTCAGTTTGAAGGTGTCAATAAAATCGATAGCGTTGGGTTCCGGGTTTTCCAATAACTCCTTAATGGTTTTCATCCATTTATCGAGCTCCGATTCATCGTTTTCTCCTGTTTTGTATTTCCAGTGTGCAGCAAGGCCTTTTTCCGCAATATCATTCATTCTTTCACTGCGTATCTGAATTTCAACCCATCTTCCTCCCGGAGCCATAACCGTTACATGAAGTGCTTCATATCCGTTTGCCTTAGGATTGCTAACCCAGTCACGGATTCTTTCAGGATGAGGTTTATATAATTCAGTAATAGCAGAATAAATCATCCAGCACTGATCTTTTTCTGTTAAACCTTCCTTTGGAGTAAAGACAATACGCAGAGCCATAATATCATACACATCTTCGAAGGATATGTTGTGAGTTGTCATCTTTTTCCAAATGGAATAAACTGTTTTTATTCTGGCTTTATAGCGAAATTCCCATCCCAGTTCTTTCAATTTGCGCGTGATCGGTTCGGTAAATTCTTTATAAAAGATGTTGCGGGCAATTTCATCACTGGCCAGTTTTTTTTCGATCAAGGCGTACGTTTCCGGATGTTCATATTTAAAACTCAGGTTTTCAAGTTCATTCTTTATTCGGAAAAGTCCGAGGCGATGTGCAAGGGGAGCATAGATATACTGCGTTTCTCCTGTGATTTTATATTGTTTGGCAGGAGGCAGGGATCCCAGGGTGCGCATATTATGAAGGCGGTCGGCAATTTTAATTAGGATAACCCGAATATCTTCCGACATGGTAAGCACGAGTTTCCTGAAGTTTTCAGCCTGCGCGGATGCATGTTCAGCAAATACACCTCCTGATATTTTGGTAAGACCTTCGACAATCTGAGCAATCTTGGGTCCAAAAAGATTATTGATATCTTCTACCGTATAATCAGTATCTTCTACTACATCGTGTAACAGGGCAGAACAAATGGAAGTTGACCCCATGCCTATCTCGCTTGATACAATGCGTGCTACCGCGAGCGGATGCATGATATACGGCTCTCCGGAACGCCGGCGGATACCTTTGTGTGCAGCCTTGGCAAAATTAAACGCTTTGGTGATCAGTTCAACTTTCTTACGGTGGGATGAATTCAGGTAATCATTCAACAACGCATCAAACTCCTGTTGGACTAATTCTTCTTCAGACACACTAAAATTTGTTGAATGTGTGGACATATAAAATCAGCAGATAAAAAATTTAATACCCTGTTAAAAACAACCCAATATCGTTGGCATTTAATCCGAAGTAAGATGCAATCAGCCGGTTGACCAACACGCCACCATAAATGTAAGCGCCGTTGCGGAAACCGGAACTTTCAGCAATGGCCCGCCTCACGCTACCAGAGTTTCCGACTTTCACCAGCATGGGAGCGAAAATATTACTCAATGCCATGGAGCTAGTGCGACCGACCCGGGCAGAAATATTAGGCACGCAATAATGGATAATCCCATATTTCTCGAAAACCGGTTTCTCAATCGTACGGCAGGTGGAAGTTTCAAAACAGCCTCCCTGATCCACGCTTAAATCAATGATAATGGCTCCGGGTTTCATCGTTTTAACCAACTCTTCGGATACCATGAATCGTTCAGACCCATTGATGTATCGTAAATTTCCGATTACGGCATCAGCAGTGGTTAGTGCTTTAAATAACACGGCCGGATGAATGACTGAAGTGAAAACCTGCTGACCCAGATAATGCTGAATTTTTCTGAGCTTATTGATATCATGGTCGAAAATTTTCACCTGAGCACCCAAAGCCAGGGCAGAACGGGCAGCAACTGAACCGGCCAAACCGGCTCCCAGAATCAACACTTCAGTGGGAGAAACTCCTGCTATACCACCCAGCAAAATTCCTTTTCCACCGGAAGCATTACTCATCAGTTCAGAGGCAACCGCGATCGCTGTGTTTCCTTCGATTTCTGCTATCGTATTAACAACGGGGAAAGCCTTTTGTTCATCTTTAATCAACTCATAAGCCACGGCATTCAATTTCTTCGACATCATCATTTTGATGCTTTCAGCTGTTAAATTGGACAACTGAAGCATGGAAAAGATGGATTTGCCGTTTTTCATCAAAGATAACTCGTCGATGGTGGGTGGGGCAATTTTCAGAACAATGTCAGCGCTGAAAACTTCCGCTTCGCTTTCGACAATGACTGCGCCTGCTTCACTATACTGTAAATCCGTATAATACATGGGTAATCCGGCTCCGCGTTGCACTACGACTTTGTGCCCTTCTTCCACCACGATGGCAACTCCTTCGGGCGTCAGTCCCAGCCTGGTTTCAGCCTGTGCATTTTCACATGGGATTCCTATCGACAGCCGCCGGGGTTGTCGAACAATCTCCCGGAGCAACGACTCTTCGGGGAAAAGCACCTTTTGCGAACTCGGATCTTGTCTCATAGGAGTTGGTTTTTGAATGGACTACAAAACTAACTGCAATTGTTGAGAATTGCAAGAGGGAGAGATTTATTTTTTATTTTGCTGTAAAACATACTCCATAATTCCCCCCAGATCTCGAGCAAAGAAATTTCACAAAGCTTGGTGAGATATTGTGCCCGGACTAATCAAATTCATATCTACCAATTCAAAATCGACGCTTTGGCCGTGTATTAAGGTAACAGTTATTTTTGTATTGTCACCAATATTTTCAAGCTGTACATTTTCGTTATTGAAAGCAAGCATCCATTTTCCTTTAAATAAAATTTCTTTTGTTTTTTTTCTGCTTGGTGATGGCGATGTAAACGAAGTGTCTCCTGTATTGATATCAGGATCGCCAACACTCGCTTTTATCCTGTTTTCTACATCTGTTTGCAGCATAACGATTGTTTCTGCAGTAGCAGATGCGATGAACCTATCTTCCGAAGAAGAATATGCATCAAACAACGCGTAGCCTGTTACCTTCTCGATAATATCTTCTACAATATGAGCTTTAGGCGAGTGTTGATGAATAATATACGATTTTCGGGTTAGATTTTCTTTTTCTTTTTCTGATGGTTGAATGATTATTTGATATTCATATTTTGCATTATCAGGCGCAGTTCCGTGATCGAGATAAGCAGATGCGAATTTCCCTTTTGTTGCTGCTTTTGTTTTATTGTGTTTTGACGACTGTTCTTGTTTTAACACAACTACTTTTTGTCCCGATTCGATTCGGTAATAATTTCCTGTCAAATCTGATAGCAAAACTGCATTTTCAGCTCCGGTAGTAAACTCATCATTTAGTGGAAACGTTGTAACGACCGAACCGTTCAAATACAAACCGTCATTTTCAGCACTCAAAGACTGTTGAAATAATGTAGTTTCTGTCGGATAAGAAGTGTTCGAATTAGTAATACCGCTCCCTAAACAAACAATCCTGTTCCCTACACAAAAAGCTGATTTTCGGGCAACGAAGCTTGGAGTAAAGTTGGCGAAATTTGCTTCTTTTAGTTTTATAACAAACATTCCATATTTTTGCCTCAACGAAGAAGTCCCTGCAAATGTCTCCGGAGAACGTGCCATAAGAGTCCCTTTCAACGGAGACTCCAACTTATCTATCGGCAAATGGATGGTAGTTGTTCCGGGAATCCGGTTCCAATCCCATCCTGATTCAGTAAAACCGCTATTAGCTTCAGAAGGCTCAGACGCCGGATTTGCTAAAATCTGAATCAGGCCATAACTCAAATATCGACCGTAACGATTATCTGCCACATATATTTCCGAGCCCCACACCCATTTATTCATTCCTTTCAGACTTACCATCCAGTTGTTGTCGCGAAAAACGCCAAAACAACCGTAATTGTAGTTATAAAATCCGTTGGGAGGAAGTGCCGGTTCAATGCCCATATTCAAGAACTGATTTTTATATGTTGCATCGGTTCCCAAACGCAGGTAATCGGCAGCCAAATCGGTATCCACCGGTTCAGCAGATAAGGCCAAATTTGCAAAAGTCCTTGCTGTTTCCGCGTTCAATCTGCCATTGAATGGGTGGCGTCCGCATGAAGCTAATCCCCAATCCAAGGTATTGGAATAATTACGAGCCGACTGTAATGCAAATTTTAAAATATCTTTTGCTTCCTTTTCTATGCCAAATTGAGTACCGTTGGTTAGTTGCAAAACTTCCCCGATGGAATTATAGCCCGGCACGGAGTAAGCAGGATAGTGTCCCCCGTGGTGAAAAGCTGTTCCGTCCACCTTAATTCCTCCGTTACTCCCCGAAGTAAAACATAACGAACCGCTTAACCACCTCATATAACATTGAACTGCCCGAAACCTTTCTGCACCATCATACATTAAAGCACAGCATAAACGCGGTATCAAAAGAGTATTCCATGAGTCGGTAATCTCATCGCGCAACACATCGTATGGCTGACGGGTTTCCTGCAATCCACTCCAATACGTCGCCATTTTACGTGTTTCGTCCCAAATGCCTCCTTCTTTTAACGCGTCTTTCATCCACAATAAAACAGGAAATAAACTTCTGATCTCGTAGCCATAATGGTGATTTGTCCCCATGGCGCTTCCAAACGCAAATCCCTGATCCATAGCATAACGCATCACATCCACAAATGCTGTTTTCATCCGTTTGTCGTTATCGACATACCATCCTCGCGCCAATTGATCCAATAAAATAATCAATTCTTTTACGGTAAAATCTCCACTGTCTTTTACCGGCTCGTATGAATAGACAAGAGGTGCTCCCGTTATTACTCCATCTTTTATCCCGATTTTCAACGTATTAGAGACCTTATTTACTAATTCATTTCTTACAGAAACAGTTAAACCACTTCCTTTGTTAGCCTCTTTTATACTTTGGACCATTTGATTCAATTCCGATTCTGTAGCTCCATCTACATTGCCGGCAAGCGGTTTGTCGTACTTTAACTGTTCCCATTCCCACAAACGTCCCCAATGCCACATTTCGCGTTTCAAAAAACGGTTATTTTTTGGTATTTGGGCGTCGGGGGCAGTTTGCACATTTACATTCGTAATAAAATGGCATCTATCCAAAAAGATTCTTCCTTTTTCTATTCCTTCCGGCGAAGCAATCTCTATATAAGTAATATTTTCTTTTACGGGATTAGTCCCAGAAGGCGTCCACATATTTTTGAATGTTATCCAACAAGCCCGCCACCCGACTTCACTGAGGTTATAATCAAAATGATATTTAATCTCACCTTGCGCATTTTTAAATAAGAATTTCAATGGCTTCGATATGCTTTTCTCATTATAGATCCACAAGGTGATTCCTCCATGCGAAAAGCTGTTTACTGCTTTCTGAATAGCGGCAGTTTCGTTGATGCGTAAAACGGAACTCCCCTCCCATTCCCATGCCAGAGAGCGGGTTCCATCTTTATATCGTAGCGTAGAAACAGAGGCGGTACCATTATTATCAGCAACAATTGAAACAGGCAAGTTTTCCGATTCAAAAGTCAACTGCGCTGAAAGAGAACCGAGACAAAATGCTTGTAAAAAAAAGGTGAGTTTAAGTAGTTTCATCATTTATATATATTTTTTCAGACAAAGATTTTGAACATCTTACTTCTGCTTCCATCCGAAACACTCAGAAAATATATGTTCTGTTTAAGTTTCTGTTTATCGATTAACAGAGAATCATTTGTTGTGGTAAATGAATTTATGACACTTCCATTCAGCGAAAATAACTTTATGCTTTTCCCCTTCATCTCCTTTTCTGTAAAACATAACAAAACACCTTCTTTTGTGTTATGTATTGTAATCCAATCGGAAACAGTCTGTTCTTTTGCTGAAGTATCATCAAGCGTGCCTAAAGTGAAATATACCGGCATGCCTTCTTCCAATGTAAGGGTTATCTGCGTTTCATCCTTGTTTACCGAAGTAACTTCAACTCCTTCCGTAGCCGTAAGAATCTTCCATGTTCCGCGTATGGTTAATGTCGTTGTCGTAGCTGTAGCCAAAAATCCAAAATTGGCATTAGTTACAGGGCGCAGATTGGGATTACAAACAGAGAAATGCAACCGTGTTTTTTCCTGTTCATTTCTAACGGTCATTAAATGCTCTGTTGTTGTCGATTTCACATGACCAAACGGAATATTATCTACTCCTTTAAAAAACACATATCCAATCATATTTGTTTGTTTATGGCTCACGGCGTGCATTTCGTTTGTTTGGCTCTCTACCGTATATACATTTCCGCCATCATCTCCAAAACTGGCTACCAACTCTTGCATAGCAGTTTTCGTAGTATTGGGTATCATCGCAAAATGATAACTTTTATTTGCTGGTTTTACTCCATGAGAAATATATGCTTTTGCAGCCATTGCCGTAGTAGTAGGATTATCTACATCTTCTCCCGTTTCCTTCGGGGTAATCTGATTTTCATATTTAACAATCAGTTGATCATTCCCTTTCGGGATGTAATACCCTGTGCCTATTGGAGTTAAAATCCAGTTGTTTATAGTGGACAATGGATTTTGTGTCGTATTTTCAGATAGGACATTACCATTAATAATCAAATCAGAGAAATAGGCAGATTTTATTTCCTGAAACAAATTGGTAGCCGTATTCATTTCGGCGGAATAGTTTCCAACGGCAGAAATATCTGTTCCTAAACACACAAATAAAGAATCGAAAGTAAATACGGATTTTTTAAATTTTAAATTTGTCGGTGTAAAACGCTGACTTCCCCAACTATCCCCTTGGACAAAATCGGTTGCAAAAACTCCGCAATTTCCAGCTGCTAACGATCCTGAGAAATTCGTTCCTGCTGCTTTTTGGTCAAACCGGTCTGCTACATTTTTATTCGGCATCATTTCTTTCCAGGAATTATAATGTACTGTTGTTGTCCCCGGAACTACATTCCAATCCCAACCCCCACTTCCCGTTGTGGTCGGTATCCCCGAACGGGCATAATCGCCTGTATATACAACTTCCAATGTCCCGTGGCTTTGATAACGACCGAAACGATTTTGTTGTTTGTAAATCTCGGCTCCCCAAAAATAAGAAGTCGGAGCACGCATAGCAACCACCCAATTCCCTTTTCGGGCAATCCCGCTCGGACTGTAATTAAATTGATAATATCCGTCAAAATCCTTATATGCCACATTATATTTGTCCGACATGAAAAAGTAATTATATGCGGCGGCAAGCTCTTCGTCCATACCTCCTAAAATCCCTTTGCTCGCTTCAATTAAACCTTCAATTCTGTCGGCATTAACCTGAACATTAATCCCTCCGCGCACGTAAGGATTCCGTCCGGACAAAGAGTTTGCCCAGAAATGATTTTTATTTCCTTCTTTCTTATTTGCCATTTTGTATGTAGCCATTACCGCATCACGAAAACGAAGATAAGAAGGAGCGTTCATGTTGAATGAAGTCCCACGTAAATGGTAAACATATAATGCCCAAGTCGAATAACTATACATATAGTTGTTGTAATGTGTCCAATGGTGAAACCCTGTTCCGTCTATCTTTATCATATCCGAATTGCCCGGCACTACTTCTGCATGACGCTCCAAATAACGTTTTAGGGCTTTTAGTTCTCTTACCGCAACTGCGTCGTCGGGTTGCAACACAGCATAACCATACATGTGAGGAATATAGTTGTAAATCAAGTCACTGTTAAATTCTTTCAAATATTGATTCGATGGATAATAAACAGTTCCATATTCCGATAACCATCGAGCCAATTTCAACATTTCTATTTTACGTTCATTATCTGGCAAATAAGGCACCAGATTTAATATTGCCGCGGGGATATACCGCGCATCGGAATAAGAGCTAGAAGAAATACGCAAACTTACTCCCTCCGCAAATCCCTGTTCAAACATATGATCTACCATATTGATAAACAATACACTGTCCGACGGACTTGCATTTATACGTCCCGCAAGGGTCTGCAAAGCATCTAAAATATTTTTTACAACAGAAAGATTTAGCGCATCCAACGAACAATCCAACACATTACCTTTTACAGTTTTATCGTCATTTCTAATTATATTATAACTTCTAACCACGTTTCTTGCCGTCAATATATTAAGATTAGAACTAAGCGTACGGGGGAGACGTTCCCTGAGCACATTCAATTCTTCTATCTCTTTAGCTGACGGAGCAACCACAGGAATATCCACAGGATTTCCATATTGGTTTAACGAAAGATTATCTTTCGAAAACTGGTTTTTATCCATGACCCACAGATAACCAAAGTTTTTGTTTACGGGATTATTGTTAAAATTTACATTGTCGAAATACAATTTCCTCGCTTTATTTTCAGTGGGTTTTAGCGTAAACCGCACCTTACTTAAGGCAAAAAAATTTCTTTTTGAATATTCGGCATAAGTACGGATCAATTCGCGCCAACCTTTAAAATTTATCTGTACATTAGCCGTTCGTTGTATGTTATTACTGGCGTCTAAGAATTCAATAACTAAATGATCATTCGTAATTTCGGGAGAACGGAGGAACATCAAAAGACATCGACCATCTGTATTGAAAGTTTGTGTTGACACAGTTAATACGCTTTCACCCGGGACTGTTTCCCAGCATAACGATTGTGTTCCCTCTTTGTAATGATTAGTTGTTAATGTTAGTTGTCCTTGCTGTGTTTGCCAATCGGCAGGAACGTGAGTATCCTCAAATATAAAAGAAGTGGACTGAGCTGTTAACGACGATAAAGAAAATAATAAAATTAAGATAGAAATAACGTTTTTCATCAATCGGATGATTTTGAGAAGTTAGTTGGGGCTGTCCAGAAAGACAGCCCCGGAATATGAAAAAATTAATAACCAGGATTGTTTTTCCAACCACACAAATCAACTTCTTTTATTGGCAAAGGTAAATAGCGGTTGTTTATATTATCTAAGTTTCCGGCAGCAATAACACGGGGATTGAGATTTGCTTCTTTTACTCTTTCGGTACGAACCAATTCAAACCAACGCTTAAATTCGGCAAAAAATTCCCAACCACGTTCATCCCATACCACCTTTTCAAAAACCTCCATGGAGAGTCCTGTTTGTACATCGCCATTAGCGGGCTTGGATATAATTCCGTCGGAATCGTCGGCCATTACTTTATTGATCTTTCTATTTGCCGGATTATCCAACGGTAACTTGGGATTTGTTTCTGTGAATTTTTCTCGATAAGCCCGCCTCCGAAGATCATTAATAAATCCTTCGGAAATGGTATTCGGACCACCATCCGCACGGTTCTGGGCTTCTGCGTAAATCAGCAACACGTCTGCATAACGATAAATAGGTGTAATACCTCCTGTCTGGGCAGAAGTAATTCCATAATCTCTGTATTTATCAATAGCTGCTGACTGTTTCAGTATGGTATAAGACCTGAAAGAGCTTTTCCGGTATTTAATTCCTGCTCTGAAAGCATAAGCCGACACGAAATTAAAATCCCTGCGCTTATCAGCCGGATGATTTTCAAAGAAAGTAGAGTCAGCTAAATAGTCCTGCCACGAAGTCCCGTTTTCAATCAACGAAACATAAGAAATACCATAGTTACTGGCAGTTTTTCCCAACACAGAATGGTTCAACGCAAAAATATGTTCTTCGTTACTGCTTTTAATTGAATCTGCCCATAATTCTCCATAATCGGACACCAACTTATACTTGCCCACGACTTCATAAGCTTTATCTTTGGCTAAAGCATATTTATCGGTTTGTTTCAATGGCCATCCCGCCATATTTAAATAAACGTCGGCCAAACATACTTTAGCTGCGTATTTACTGGCTGTAGAATTGTTGCTTTTTCGTCCGTAATTATCCATATTCTCTTCTGCAAATAACAGGTCAGGAATAATTATTTTTTCATAAATATCAATAACCTGATTTCTTCCGATAGATTTATTACCAAAAATATCCTGAGACGAGGTAGGGTCAGTAATAGCAGGCACATCGCCAAAAAGACGGACTAAATTGAAATAAGCGAATGCTCTCATAAAACGTGCTTCGGCCAGGTATTTTTTTCTGACATCATACGATTCAGTATCGCTTAACTCGATTCCTTTAATCATTTCATTCGCACCTTGTATTACCTTATAAAAACACTTATACAGTTCTGTTACGTCCTTTTCGCTTACGGTAGCATCAAACCGCAATTCGTCGCTTATAACTAATCGCGGATCCGCTTTGGTTAATTGACCGGCTATAATATCGTCGGCACGAAGGTTTGCCCACTGCAGACGACAATTGTACCCGTAATTATTATACCAAAGGGCATTATACAATGCGTCGGCCAAGTTCTCCATCTTAGTCTTATCATACAGCATGTTCTCCGGAGTTACAAAACTCTTTGGTTCTTGCAACAAATCCACACAGCCAGATAATAATACGATTAAAGCGCTTAGTACTATGTTTCTTATCCTTGAATTCATAACTTTAGTTTATTTTTAAAATGCAACATTAATTCCCATCAAATAATTTCTTCCATTCGGATAATATCCGTAGTCGATACCCGGCTTAAGCGGGTCTTTCAGGGTAACTTCCGGGTCGATACCGCTGTACTCGGTAATCAAGATGGGATTTTGAACTGATACATAAATCCGGCATTTGCTCAAATGTAATTTTTGCAATAGCGATTGCGGGAGCGAATATCCGGCTGTTAAACTTTTAATTTTTATAAAATCACCCTTTTCCACAAATTGGCTTGAACTTGTTTTGAAATTCGGGGTTTTGACAAAACCTCTGATATTGGTGTTTTCATTATCCGGTCTCCACCTGTTTAACCATGCCGGATCGGGCGATAAGCTTTTCAATCGCTCCTGGGCGGTAAAATTATAAATATCAAACCCGTGATAGCCTATAACAAAAACTGCAATGTCAAAATTCTTTATATTAAACGTATTAGTCCATCCCCAGTTAAAAGTGGGTTGTCCATTGCCTATTATGGTTTGATCTTCCGCCGTAATATTGTTACCCACACTTTGGTCCAGATTAGCATATTTATACGAACCTGCTTCCGTTCCAGCCGGAGCATCAGCTAATTCAGAGGTTTTCCATACTCCTAATGATTCATAACCGTATATGGTACCTACCCTTTCATTTAAAATATAGCGATAGAAGAGATCTTCAAAAGTCGTCCCTAAGGTTATATATTTCTTGTCGTCAGCTAATTTTTCGATAGTAGTGACATTATTCGACAAGGTCAAATTAGTGTTCCAGCTAAATGTTTTAGAAACATATGGGTCTGCTCCCAATGTAACTTCAACCCCTTTATTGAGTATATGTGCCGAATTTACAAATTTTTTCGGGAAACCGGTATACAAAGGATTATCAATCTCCAATAAGACATCTTTACTCAATTTCTGATATACATCTATAGTTGCTGTTAACCTATTATTGAAGAAGCCCAGATCGAGTCCTCCATTGAATTGATTAGACCGTTCCCAACGTAAATTTGGTTCACCTAACCGCTTCTGAGATAGTATCAGTTTTTGATCAGCGTCACGTTTGGCTTCGTATTCGGTATAAGCATAATAAGCCGGAACTGCCTGGTTACCTGTTTCCCCGTAACCTAAACGAATTTTACACTGATCAAGGAAATTAATGTTTTCCATAAACGACTCTTGCTTGACATCCCATGCGATGGCAGCCGACGTAAAGTTTTCCCACCAATTTTGTTTGGCTAAACGGGAAGACCCGTCACGTCTTACAGACGCTGTAAGCATGTAACGGTTAAACAAGACGTAGTTAATACGGGCTAATCCGGACAACATGGTATTGGTAGAACTTTCGGACGATGCCGTTACTTGTTGTAAAAATGCCAGATTGTTATGACCTACATCTTCCGAACTCAAACCGGTTCCGTTTCCTTTAAGTAAGAAATGGTCAAACTTCTGTTGTTCAAACACCAATGTTGCATTAATACGATGGTTCTCGTTAAATTCTTTTACATAAGACAAGATATTACTATTTATCCAACTGCTGCCTGTGGTAGTGTTAGCTCCTGCGTCGGTAACACCGTTTTGCCATGCGGCATAACTTTTAGGTCCATTGGTATTCAATCCCAACGAGTTTGAAAAAGAAAACCCTTGTAACATTCTGAACACAAGACCTTTAAAAAGAGTTACATCAACATATCCTTGCATAAATGAATTGGTAGCATAACCGTCTCTGTTTACCTCCTTAATATGTCCAATAGGATTGTATTGTGGTCCTATCAGACTTTTATTGTTATAATTACCATCAGCATCTTGCGGTTGGATCGTATTTGGATAAATTAAAGATTCGATAAGCACTCCGCGGTATTGTGAAAAACGAGGTCCCTGACTTTTTGCATAATCCCCCCAAATGTTTATGCCTGCTTTTAACCATTTAAATACTTCGGTATCTACTTTTAAACGGTAATTTACCCGGTCGCTCCACGAACTTTTTACTATTCCTTCATCTTTATTATAGCTTCCTGAAAACAGGAATTTAGTACTTTCATTACCTCCGGAAATCGACAATTCGTGAACCTGCTGTAATGCCATCGAATTAAAAATATTTCCAATATAATCGTATCCGGCTGTACCATTGTCAAATGCAGTTAATTCGTCGTTAGTATATTCGGGGAAGCTGGCAGGAGCACCTACAGCGGCCATTTCGGTACGGAAATCATTTGCCAGACGGGCAAATTGACCGGGAGAGAGCATCGACGGTAACTTATAAGGAGTTTTTAAATTCACATAGCCGCTATAATCAACTTTTGTTTTTCCTTTTTCAGGATTTTTAGTTGTGACCAAAATAACTCCATTGGCAGCACGCGAACCATACACAGCTGTAGCAGAAGCATCTTTCAACACTTCAATGGACAAAATGTCAGACGGATTCAACGAGTTTAAGCTTCCTCCCATAAAACCATCGATAACTACCAACGGGCCAACATCAGCCGAAAAAGAATTGATACCACGAATCCGGATGGTAGCAGAGGAATTAGGAGCGCCAGATGAAGAGATAATACTTACACCAGCCAAACGTCCTTGTATCGCATCCGTAACATTAGCCACAGGCATTGTTTTTACGGCATCTCCTACTTTTACAGACGATACCGAACCGGTTAAATCGCTTTTACGTTGTACACCATAACCTACCACCACTACTTCTTCCAATGCTTTGGCATTTTCTTGCAATACAATCGTTAATTGTTTCTGATCATTAACGGCAATTACTTGTGTAATATAACCAATGTAAGATATTTTCAATTTATCCTGTGGCGTACATTCCAATGAAAACTCACCCATTACATTCGTAATTGTACCTCTTGTAGTACCTTCCACCTGCACACTTGCCCCGATCAGAGGTTCATTGTTTTTATCAAGAACCGTTCCCGATACATTCCCTGTTTGTGAGTAAAGATAATTGACACAGAGAAACAGCATACATAGCGCACACCAAAAGTTCGTTGTTTTTTTTCGACTATGTTTCATACTTAATTGTAAATTGTTTAATTTTTAATTGCAATATGAAATTCGCATGCTGATTTTCTCGTGTTGCAAGAGATTTTTTCATGCCCATTTCACAGTGTTGATTAAAAGGTAACGTCAAACGTTTTTCCCACAGAAATAATTGTTCGCACTGATTTATCTTCAGTGCGAACAATTTTAATGTAATTTTGATTAAATGTTTATTTTAAAAGTGTTGTATTCTCCTGATTTAGAAGACACTTTGACAATATATAATCCTGCATGTTTCACATTCAATGTATTCAGTCCCAAATTTATTTTAGATTGAATTTGTAACACGCCACGCATATCGTAAACATCTACAATAGCGTCTTCATTACTTACCACTTTCAATTGTCTGCCTTCACTATAAACATAACAGAAGTCATCTGCTTTCGCCGTGCGTACACTGCTGACTTTTTCTTCGTAAGCCCCTGCATTAATGGTTGTTCCGGTTAATCTCGGATTTCCTGCCAAGTCTTTAGTAAAATAAGCATCAAACCATGTCTGAGGATATGCAAGCCCTCCTTCTCCCAAGAGAGAAACAGTTCCTATCCCTTTGGCAACAGAAGTTGCAGATAAGGAAAAGTCGGCATTTTTGATTGCTGTAATATCGCCTGCACCCACAAAATTGGTGGGAGCTACAAAACCAGCATTGGTAAACAATACGTTGTCGCTTATATCCTCACTTGGAGGTAATGTTACTTCTTTACTATTTGCATTGTTTAGATACAACGCAAATGTTCCCTCTGTTAACATAACAGGAGCATCTTCGTACTGAGTAGTTCCTTCGTTATATGCGCGGTTGTCAGAGAAAATATTATTGAAAATAATCGGCGCATTGGGGGCATACATGTTGCCTGTATTGTTGGCCACTGTGTTATTAAAGAAAAGAGGTTCTACAAGATACAAAAGTCCGGAGTTACTGCTATTGTTTACAATGAGATTATTGAATATATTTCCTTGTTCAGGCTTGGTAAACACAACAAATATAGCCGACTGACCTGTAACTTCACTGGCCTTTTCAATTCTATTGTTACGTATAATATTGTTGTATATATTAACAATTCCTCCACCGTTAATCATTACAGAAGCTGCACCATTACCTCTATATATATTGTTTTCAAACAAACATTCGGTAACAACCGCCTCACGTTTTTTTTGTCCATGGTTCACCTGTACGCCTGCAGAAAAATATTTAGTAGGATCATAAGGATCTGGAAGGGCTATATCATTAGATAGAAAACTACAGCCTTTTACTATAATCGTAGGCGTTGCATCTGCCGGATCACCGGTATTGTAAATTGAAAATGGTAAGGAAGAAGTTGCATTTTTGAACGTACAGTTTATGGCGTGCATTGTTTCTCTCACCTCGTCCTTTGCTGCTCCACCCACACTACGCATGTAAAGACCGTTTTTACAGCCATCAAACAAGGAGTTTTCCACTTTACCTCCATCTTCGAAATATAGTACGGAATTATTGTCTGCGCAATTGATAAACGCGCAATTACTTACAACATGGCATTCTTTCAGATAAATTAAACGGCTTTTATTCGCATCATAGTCTCTAAAAGTCAGACCATCAATTACAGCGCTTGTTGTAAAAATATCTGTTTTAACTGCGCGGTCGAAAAGACGCAACGGAGTTGTTCCGTCCTTTTTTAATCCTCCCAAAATAACCGTTTGATTTTTAAACGCCCAAGGTTCTGTATCAGGCTTAATGCGTTCACGGTCTTCCTTTTTTGTTTCTGTACCGGCAAAACTTCCATAAATACTTACTCCTTCAGCCATCCATACTCCCGCTTCGCCGCCTGATGTGGCTCCGGGTGCAAAATGAGAGGTTAATGTGTATTCACCGCCCTTCAGCCAAATTTCATCTCCTTTTAGAGCTTTATCCATAGCTACCTGCGGGTCTTTTACCGCATTAGCCCAACTATCTCCCGCATTCCCGTCATTCCCGCTTGGGGATACATAAAGAACTTTTGCATTTGTACTCGAAAGTACAAATAACGTACATAATACTACTGTAATTAATTTTTTCATAACTCATTTAATTTTAATTGTTTAACTATTGTTTTATAACATTCAATCCAATATTAGCTAATTAAACTCCTTTTGAAAGCGTGAGCGCAATGTTTTTAGCAGTAATTGTGTTGTTACCACACACTACCGGCAACATTTAATATCATAATGCTGGTTTTTTCTATCTCTTGAGGGTTATTACTCCATGCTCCGAACAAAGCATTCAATTTTACATACCATGTTGTAACAAAAAGAATATTCTTTTCATTTTCTCACTTTTCCATTTTTAAGATTAACAACTGTTCGTACAAAGATAACCCATATATAAACTTAATATAGTATAAAAAAATACGAATAATGGTACTCTATCGTTCGTTTAAAAATATAAAACGTTTTTCAACCTATGCTATGTAAAGAAAGTAAGTTTTTTAAAATGACAACGCATAAATTAATACATAAAAACGGAATATTTAGTTTACGCGCCATAAAACAAATATGCTGAACCAAATCATTCCTATTCTGAATAATTTTATCCCCACTCCCGATTTGTTTTTTAATCTTTACAACCTTCTGAAAGAAAATTTCAGGAATAAGCTATTCCTTATTATAAACAACATAGTTGAGCACGCAAGAGAAACGTGATACAGAGAAACTTGCTCAAACAGAAAAGATTTCTATAATTGTACAATATGTTTTCAACATACCGGCATTTTTAATTCCTTTTTAAGAAACTATTCCACACATTTCTTATACCTTTGCAAGGAATGAAGGAAGAAGCCTTAGCCAAATTGCAAATCCTCGCTGAATCAGCCAAATACGATGTATCCTGTGCTTCCAGCGGCACTACACGCAAGAGTAAAGCGGGTGGTATCGGGAGTACTGCGGGCTGGGGCATCTGCCATAGTTTTACTGAAGACGGAAGGTGTGTTTCCCTGCTGAAAATTATGCTGACCAACTATTGCATTTACGATTGCGCCTATTGCATCAACCGGCGAAGCAACGACATCCGCAGGGCTACTTTTTCGGTGGATGAACTGGTTGAACTGACCATTGAATTTTACCGCAGAAATTACATCGAGGGACTTTTCCTCAGTTCGGGCGTAATTAATAATCCTGATTATACCATGGAGCGAATGGTTCGGGTAATTAAAGAATTGCGCACCACCCACCGTTTCAATGGTTACATCCACATGAAAAGCATTCCGGGATGCAGTCAGCAACTCGTGCACGAAGCCGGTTTGTACGCCGACCGCTTGAGTGTCAACATCGAAATCCCGACAGAAAAGAATCTGAAATTGCTGGCTCCTGAAAAAAACCACGAAAGCGTCTTTAAACCCATGCAATTTATTCAGCAGGGGATGATTGAAAATGCCGAAGAGAGAAAGAAATCGCGCTATGTGCAACGTTTTGTGCCGGCGGGACAAAGTACGCAAATGATTGTCGGAGCCACAGATGAAAGCGACAAGCAGATTTTGAAAACCTCTGATTTTTTGTATAATCAGCCAGGAATGAAACGGGTATATTATTCGGGTTTTATTCCGGTCAACAGTTACGATAGCCGGCTTCCGGCACTAAAACAACCGCCGCTGGTTCGCGAAAATCGCCTGTATCAGGCCGATTGGCTGTTGCGTTTTTACGAGTTCAAGGTAGATGAGATTGTGGATGACAAGCATCCCGATTTGGATCTTGAAATAGACCCGAAACTTTCGTGGGCATTGCGTCATCCGGAATTTTTCCCTGTGGATATTAACAAAGCTGAATATCGCGATTTGCTCCGAGTGCCTGGTATTGGAGTCAAATCAGCTAAATTGATCGTGGTTTCACGCCGATATACCCGACTGAATGCCCAGGATTTGAAGAAAATCGGTATTGTCATGAAAAAAGCGCAGTATTTCATTACCTGTAATGAGTTATCCGGATTAAATACGGTAAGCGATACATCTCCGGAATATGTGCGTAGTTTGCTGGTGCCCAAAAAGAAAGGTCAGAAGCAGCCCGATTTGCATCAAATGTCCCTGATTTTTCCTGAATAAGCCTATGATTGTATTTCGTTACGATAAAACTTTTGAGGGATTGCTCACGGCAGTTTTCGACGCTTATAACCGCAATACATTTCCGGTAAAATTACTGTCATCCGACGAAATTGAACTTTTGTTTGTGGATGCCTGTCACACTGTGATCACCGATCCGAAAAAATCCGGTCGTGTCTGGAAGGGTTTGGAGAAAAGGATGATGCCTGTCACCCGCAATATGCTTACTTATGTCTGGTTGTCTGAAATTTCCGGTTGCGACGAGACTGTGTTCAGGTATATAAGAAAGGTGTTCGATAGTAAAACTTCCATAGAAATGAATTTTGCGGATGATGATGTATTGCAGGTTCGCAACATCGCTCAAAAAGTGAACAGAGAAAAACTGCGGGTGATTGAATTTGTGCGTTTTCAGAAAACAGCTGATGGTATTTTCTTTGCACCGATAGCACCTGAGCACAACGTGCTGCCTCTTACCCTGGAGCATTTTACCGACCGCTTTGCTGATCAGCAGTGGATTATTTATGATACCAAACGCGATTATGGCTATTTTTATAACCTCAAAGAAACAACAGAAATAACATTAGACAGTGATACACTGATTTTGGAAGGTAAAGTGAATGAGGAGTTACTGGATCCTAACGAACAATTATTCCAGCGCATGTGGAAAAGTTATTTCAGGTCGATGGCTATCAAAGAAAGAATTAATCCTAAACTGCACAGGCAACATTTACCTGTAAGATTTTGGAAATATCTGACTGAAAAACAATAAAACGGGGTGATTTTGAAAGCACCCCGTTTTACAACTAACAAATTTATTTTACAGCAAACTTTTCTCTAACTCTATAGCCTTAGGGAAAAGAATATTGTTCTCGAGGTGAATGTGCATGTGCAAATCTTCCTCGAATTCTTTCAACAGAGCAAGTGTAACCCGGTAGGTATTGCAGGCATCAAAAGGAGGAGTATAGTTATCCGTCAGCTTGTCAATTGTACGTAATTTTTCACCGCCAGCATCATGTTCGGTATGTAATTCATCTATCAAATCCTGAATAGTACCAAACGAAGGTTGATTATAGGTCTCCTCTGAATCCTCCACCTGTACCATTTTTTTAATCGCAGGAAATAACATTAACTCCTCTTTTTTCATGTGTTTGGTCATATTTCCGGCAACAGCATAAAACAATTGTTCTACCTCGATAAGTTCCGGATGACGTTCTCCGTGTACTCTTGCCACTTTTTCCATGAAAGGAGTAATTTCCTGAATTCTTGTTGTTACATACCGGTGATGTTTCTTCTCAATGTAATCGGCCAATAAGTCCAATGGCCACGATCTGTAGTCGGTTCCTGTGTTGTCATTCGACTGAATCGCCTGTTGTAATTGTGCAATTAGTTGGTTACTGTCAATTTCTTTTCCTGCACAGGCATCTGCAATACTCTGGTTGCCATTGCAGCAAAAATCGATTCCATAACGTTTGAAAATGGGTGCTGTACGGTAGTCTAATGCTACCAGCTGACCAATGTTGTTGTTTTGTGTAATGTTCATAATCTTTATTTTTTATCAGCCACAAACCGTGACCTACTTGTTTATCTGTTTGTTGTATTAATTTGTATTTCGGATAAATTTGTCTTAAATAAAAAGAAAATTTTTTCAACGTACTAAAATTGCTTCACCTGATTGAAGTTTGGTTGCTAAATCAAATAAACTGGTGGTTTCCAGCATGGTTTTTAATTCTGATCTGACTTTAGCAAACTCGTTGTGTATCGGACAGGGCTTTTCTTTGCTACATTCGCTCAGACCTAAACCACAACCATTGTAAACCGAATCACCATCAATTGCAAAAACGATGTCACTTATTTTGATTTGTTTCATCATTTTCGCATTTATTTCAAAACCGCCATAAGGACCGGTCAGTGAATTCACAATGCCCTGCTTGTTTAATGTGCCCAGAATTTTTGCTGTGTAGGCTTCCGGGGAACCGGTGTGTTTAGCAACGTCGCCTATTTTCACCCGTTTATTTTCGAGTGACTGAGTGGCAATGTAAATCATTGCTTTGATGGCATGTTCGCAGGCTTTTGAAAACATTTTGTTTTTATTTTACTGCAAATATATGAACTTTTTTATTTCCGACAAAATTATCGTAAATAAAATTATGATTGATTATATTTCATTCATATTATAATATTTCGAAAGAGAAGGTAAAATATTAACTGGTACTTAGCATAAATGACAATCATTTAATGTGGCTTTACATTCAATTTGTGTTGAAAAACTCACACTTTTTTTGTAGCTTTGCGAACTAAAATTCACAATCCCCATAAAATGAATAAAAAAAGAATAAAAAAAGCATTAATCTCTGTTTATCACAAAGATAAGCTAGATCTGATTATCCAAAAACTGCATGAAGAAGGCGTTGAATTTATATCGACCGGCGGTACGCAATCTTTTATTGAGTCGTTAAACATTCCGTGTGAAGCGGTGGAAGATTTGACAGGATACCCGTCAATTTTGGGTGGCAGGGTTAAAACATTGCATCCGAAGGTGTTCGGAGGGATTCTCGCGAGACGCGAACTGGCCCAGGATAATGAACAACTGAATGCTTATGAAATTCCGGAAATCGACCTGGTGATTGTGGATTTATATCCTTTCGAAGCAACAGTAGCTGCAGGTGCTGATGAACCAACCGTGATCGAGAAAATTGATATTGGTGGAATTTCCCTGATTCGTGCGGCAGCTAAAAACTTCAAAGATGTCGTGATTGTTGCCTCTCAGGAACAATATGAACCGCTGTTAAACCTGATTCAGGAAAACGGAGCTGAAACAACGCTTGAGGAACGTCGCTGGTTTGCAAAAGAGGCATTTGCGGTTTCGTCGGGTTATGATTCAGCAATTTTCAATTATTTCGATGGGGAAGAGGAGTCGGCTTTCCGTCAGGCTGAAAATAATGCAAAGGTGTTGCGCTACGGAGAAAATCCGCATCAACGCGGGATTTTCTTCGGAAAATTCGAAGATATGTTCGAACAACTTCAGGGCAAAGAGATTTCATACAACAACCTGTTGGATATCGATGCGGCGGTTAACCTCATCAACGATTTCGAAGACATTACTTTTGCCATCCTCAAACACAATAATGCTTGTGGAATTGCTTCCCGTCCATCTCTTGTGGATGCCTGGAATGATGCGTTGGCCGGCGATCCGGTTTCAGCTTTCGGCGGGGTGTTGGTAACCAATGCCATCATCGATAAAGCAACAGCTGAAGAAATCAATAAAATCTTTTTTGAGGTGATCATTGCTCCGGATTATGATCTGGAAGCGCTTGAAATTCTTTCTCAAAAGAAAAACAGGATTATCCTGATCCTGAAAGATAGTAAAATCAAAGCAAAACAATTCCGCTCTTTGCTGAATGGCGTGCTGATGCAGGATAAAGACCTGAAAACAGAAACACCGGAAGAACTGAAGGTGGTTACAGACAAAACACCTACCGAACAGGAAATTGAAGATCTGCTATTTGCAAACAAAATAGTAAAACATACCAAGTCCAACGCCATCGTACTGGCAAAAAACAAACAAATGTGTGCCAGTGGCGTCGGACAAACTTCCCGAGTGGATGCGCTTGAGCAAGCTATCGAGAAAGCAGCTAATTTCAATTTCGACCTGAATGGCGCTGTGATGGCATCAGACGCTTTCTTCCCCTTTCCGGATTGTGTTGAGATAGCAGCTAAAGCAGGTATTTCAGCAGTTATCCAACCCGGCGGTTCCATCAAGGACCAGGATTCCGTTGACTCCTGCAACAACAACGGGCTTTCAATGGTAACAACAGGATTCAGACACTTTAAACATTAATAACATATGGGACTTTTTTCATTCACCCAGGAAATTGCTATTGACTTAGGAACAGCTAATACCATCATCATACACAACGATAAAATTGTGATTGATGAACCTTCTGTAGTAGCATTAGACCGGCGTACCGATAAATTAATCGCGATTGGAGAGAAAGCACGTCAGATGCAGGGAAAAGAAAATGAAGGTATCCGTACCGTGCGTCCTTTGCGTGACGGTGTAATTGCAGATTTCTATGCTGCAGAACTGATGATTCGCGGCATGATCAAGATGATTCCTTCAAAAAACTATCTTTTCACTCCTTCACTGAAAATGGTGGTTTGTATCCCTTCAGGAAGTACGGAAGTGGAAATTCGTGCGGTACGCGACTCTTCCGAACATGCCGGTGGACGCGAAGTATATATGATTTACGAACCTATGGCGGCAGCTATTGGTATTGGTATTGATGTGGAATCTCCTACCGGCTGTATGATTGTGGACATCGGCGGTGGAACAACTGAAATTGCGGTAATCTCGCTGGGTGGTATCGTTTCCAATAAATCCATCCGCATTGCCGGCGATGATCTGACTATGGACATCGTTGAATACATGGGACGGATGCACAACATCAAGGTGGGAGAAAGAACAGCCGAATTAATTAAAATCAACGTAGGCGCTGCATTAACCGACCTGGAAGATGCTCCGGAAGATTACATTGTGCGCGGTCCGAACCGTATGACTGCCCTTCCGATGGAAGTGCCGGTGTCTTATCAGGAAATTGCCCACTGCCTCGAAAAATCCATATCTAAGATTGAAGCAGCGATTCTGAGTGCATTGGAACAAACACCTCCTGAATTGTATGCCGATATCGTGGAAAAAGGAATTTATCTTGCCGGCGGTGGCGCTTTGCTGCGCGGTCTCGATAAACGTCTGACCGACAAATTGAATATCCAGTTTCATATTGCCGAAGATCCACTCAGGGCCGTTGCCCGTGGAACCGGGATTGCCCTGAAGAATGTGGATAAATTCAGTTTCCTGATTCGCTAATGATTATTCCTTCGGGTATGCTGAACCAACACGAGTTGATGCATACCCGTTGACTTATCACCATGAAGAAACTCTTTGCTTTTTTAATCAAATACAGCATCGTGATATTATTCCTTTTCCTGGAAATGTTCGCGTTCAGTATGATCGTTAGAAATAACGGGTATCAGCAAAGTGTGTTTTTTTCATCAAGTAATACTTTGCTGGCATCGTTGTATTCCGTCAGCAATTCAGTAATCGAGTATTTCTACTTAAAATCAACCAACGAGGGACTCGCATCCGAAAATACAGCCTTGAAGAATCAGGTAGTGGAACTTCAAAACCAACTGGATGCACTACATCCATACATACCGGATACAGGCAATATAAAAATCAGTCCGGACAAAGAAATCAGGTTTATTCAGGCCAAAGTAATCAACAACTCGACCAACAAACTGCTGAATTTTATCACCTTGAATAAAGGTACCAGAGACGGGATAAAACCCGATATGGGTGTTATCAACGAAGAGGGCGTTGTTGGTGTTGTTTCAACTGTTTCTGAGAAATTTGCAGTTGTCATCCCGGTAATTAATCCGAAAATTCAAATCAACAGTAAATTTTTACGCAATAATTATTCCGGTCCTGTTCACTGGGAAGGTCATAATTTCCGCTATGCAAATCTGAATGACATCGCCCGCCACGTAGTATTCTCGCTCGGAGACACTATCGTTACGAGCGGTTATTCTCAATCATTTCCAGAAGGAATACTTGTAGGAACGGTTGATGATTTCAAAATCAGTGACAGTGATGCCTATTATTACATAAAAGTAAAGCTGGGTGTAAACTTCAGAACACTCACCCATGTAAAAGTCATCGATTACCTGAATTATCAGGAACAGCAAAATCTTGAAAAAACAATGCAGGAATGATTATTTTTTTACAGAACATAGTGCGGTTTATCCTTTTAGTCCTGGTACAGGTGTTTGTATTAAACAACATCCGTTTGCTGGGCTATATCAACCCGTACATCTATATTCTGTTCATTCTTGTGTTGCCGGTGAAATTTTCACGGGCATTGAGCATGCTTCTTGCCTTTATCCTGGGTCTGATTATCGACTTATTCTCGAATACCCCGGGCATGCATACCTTTGCAACAGTGCTGGTAGCATTTCTCAGAAATCCGGTTATCAACATCTTTACGACAATAGAAGAAGGAGCAAATCCCGAACCTTCATTTTACACTTTTGGCGTTTCTGCTTTCATTAAATACATCATAACCCTGGTTTTAATTCACCATACGGCCTTTTTCTTCTTAGAAATTTTTACCTTTGTAGGCATTGGACAAACCCTCCTGAGAATTATCCTGAATACCTTGATCACATCAGTCATCTTATTCGGAATTAATTCTTTTAAAAAGAAATAGTTATGATAAACGATACACTTCAGAACCGAAGATGGGTCATTGCAGGAATCTTTTCGGCATTCGTTCTATTGTATATTATTCAACTCTTTTCGCTGCAAATAGTCGAAACCAAATATAAAACCGGCGCAGAGAGTAATGCCTTGCTCAAAAAAACAATTTTCCCTCCACGGGGATTGATTTACGACCGGAACAACACCTTACTCGTGTATAATAAACCGGCTTATGATATCATGCTGATTATGCGCGAAATACAGGATATTGACACCCTGGATTTCTGCCGATCATTGAACATCCCCACCTCCTTTTTTATTAAAAGAATCGCCGAAATCAAGGACAAACGGAAAAATATCGGATATTCGAGCTATACGCCACAACTTTTCATGACCCAACTCAATTCTGAAGATATAGCTACTTTTCAGCAAAACATGTATAAATATTCCGGATTTTTTCTGCAAAACCGTACCCTGAGGGAATATACCTATCCAAATGCCGCACATATTTTCGGAAGTATTGGAGAAGTTTCGTGGAACGATATCGAAAAAGATACTTATTACAAACAAGGAGATTATGCCGGACGTGATGGAGTCGAACATACGTACGAAAAAACTTTACGTGGGAAAAAAGGAGTTGAAATTCTGTTGAGAGACTCAAGAGGAAGAATCAAAGGGAAATACCGCGATGGAGAAATGGATGAAGCGCCAATTGCGGGGTCGAATCTGATGCTGACCATCGACATAAACCTGCAAAAAATCGGAGAAGAACTGCTGAATGGTAAGATAGGGAGCGCCGTTGCCATTGAACCTAAAACAGGTGAGATCTTGGCCATGGTGACTAATCCAACTTACGACCCATCGATTTTGGTCGGGAGGTCTCGTTCGGCGAATTATGCAAGTCTTGTGAGAGATCCGGCCAAACCTCTTATGAACAGAGCGACTCAGGCTATTTACTCGCCGGGTTCGACTTTTAAACCCTTTCAGGCATTAGTTTGCTTAGAACTTGGCGGCATCACCGAACGAACCTTATTCGGATGTAACGGAAAAAACTCTTCTCCTATCAAATGTACACACAATCATGGTTCACCTGTTACCCTGCTGAATGCCATCGAACAAAGTTGCAATCCCTATTTCTGGCAGGCATTCCGTTCTACCCTCGAAAAAGAGGGCTATGGTGAAAAAAATGCTATTTTTAAAAAGAACTATCAGGACTGGGTGGATGCCATGTATAGCTTTGGATTCGGACACCGGTTTGAGGATAGCGATGTGTATGAGCAATCGCGCGGAAATATCCCGACCCAAAACTATTTTAACCGCTACTTCGGAGAAACCGGCTGGCGTGCTATTACGATTCGCTCTTTATCAATCGGTCAGGGGGAAGTGCTGGTTACGCCCTTGCAACTTGCTAACGCCATGGCTACCGTTGCCAATAATGGCTACTACATTACCCCACATCTAAATAAAAGTGATACCATGTTATTGAGAAAGCACGAAACGGTCGTGGACAAAACACATTTTCCGATAGTAAATGAAGGTATGTGGCGTGTTTTCGAATATGGAACCGGACGATATTTTAAAATCGATAGCCTGAGCATGTGCGGTAAAACAGGAACCGTTCAGAACCCTCACGGTAAAGACCATTCTTTGTTCGTGGGTTTTGCTCCCCGTGAAAATCCTGTAATCGCGATTGCTGTAGTAGTGGAAAATGCCGGTTTCGGAGCTACCTGGGCAGCACCAATTGCAAGTTTGATGATGGAACAATATATTTACAGAAAAATTGAACGTAAAGAACTTTTCGACAGAATATCAACAACAGTATTAAATCCAAATGTCAAAAAGAGATAGCATACAATACGCGCCTGATTGGACAACTGTGTTCTACTTCTTCCTCTTGGTTACCATGGGATGGATTAGCATATACGGAGCAAGCTATGACTTTGAATTTGAGGGCAGTATTTTTGATTTCGAGCAACGTGCAGGGAAACAGTTTATCTGGATTCTTACTGCTTTTGCGTTAGGAGGTGCGATTCTACTTCTCGACCACCGCATTTTCAATTATTTTGCCTATATTATTTATACCACTGTGATTCTTTTGTTGATAGTCACCATTTTCATTGCTCCGGAAATCAAAGGATCTCGTTCGTGGCTGGTGTTAGGACCGGTTAGTTTTCAACCCGCAGAATTGGCAAAAATGGCTACAGCTTTGGCTCTCGCGAAATTCATGAGCCGATATAACTTCAAAATCAAAACCTGGCGTGATTTAATTCCACTGGCTTTCTTTATTATGCTTCCGTTTGTATTAATTATCTTGCAAAAAGAAACTGGTTCTGCTCTGGTATTTGCTGCTTTCCTCCTAATGTTGTACAGGGAAGGCATGAAAGGAATTGTACTGCTACTTGTGACACTGGCCGTCGTGCTTTTCGTTGTAGTCATCCGTTTCAGCATTTCACCTATTACCGAAGGCGGAGGAACGTGGGGAATGGTACTGGCCATGGGAATTCTCCTCCTGATTCAGGTTGTGTATGCCTTTTTCTATACCCGTCATCGAAAAGAAGCCCTCATTTTATTAAGTGGAACAACCCTATTCGCATTCACATCAGTCGTTATGAACAAGTGGTTCGTCATCAATTATGATTATGTAGCCTTAGCGATTGCGGGAGCATCCGGGATATACTGGTTGTTCATCGAATTATTCAAAAGATACCGGAAATACCTGTTACTGGCGCTGGTGACAATTGTTTCTATTGGTTTCAGCTATACCGCCGACCAACTCTTCAACCGGATACTTGAACCCCACCAACAAGTCCGCATCAAAGTGTTGCTGAACATGGAAGACGACCCGGCAGGAGCAGGCTACAATGTGAATCAGTCGAAAATTGCCATTGGATCCGGCGGCTTTTTCGGTAAAGGTTTTCTGAACGGAACGCAAACCAAACTAAAATATGTACCTGAACAGGATACCGACTTTATTTTCTGTACCGTCGGTGAAGAACACGGATTTCTCGGATCCGTATTCGTATTAATAATTTATTGGTTATTGCTGATGCGTATCCTGAAAATTGCCGAAAGACAACGCGAATCCTTTCACCGGATTTATGCTTATTGTGTGGCCAGTATACTCTTTTTTCACTTGATGATTAATGTAGGCATGGTATTGGGCCTGATGCCCGTAATCGGCATCCCATTGCCATTTTTTAGCTATGGGGGATCTTCGTTATGGGGTTTTACAATTATGTTGTTTATTTTGTTGAGAATGGATGCTTCGAGACTGGAGAGGGGCAGGTAATCATTATGAGCTGTTTAAAAAAAACACCAGCATCCGGATTAGACCGCATACTGGTACTTGATTGAAAAATACATAAATCGTCTTTCGACTACATCAGTTCAACGCTTCTCTTCACAAAATTGGCAAGCGCTTCACCTTTCAGCATGTTGTTGGCTAACAAAGCCAGATCAATCAGCTGACGAATTTGTTTGTTGCCTGAAGCATATTCCCTCAGGATATCGTCTTTCTTGTCTTTCAACAAACTAATCTGATCGGTTAATGCATCCAGGTCCGTTTTTTCTTCAGCAGGAATTTCTTCAGCTTTCTTGTCTTTGTGACGCTCTTTCAATGCTTTTTGTTTTTCTTCAACGACTGAAAGTTCGTCATATACAGGTGTTATATTTTCTTTGACTGAAGTTTCTTCATCATTCAAAATTTGATTAACCAGCGGGTGACCTGTATTCACAACTAAATTGTAACTGTCGGGCATCTCTCCATAGAAATTCATCATGCCTCCCTGCAAAGCCGACATTTCTTTCATCCTGCGCATAAATTCATTCTGCGTGACGAACACGGGATTGGCAGTTTCTGACAATTGTTCAAATGAAACAATGAACTCGATTTTTTCCATCGCCGGTAATTGCGATTTGAAGATGGTAATCAATTCATCTTTTTGTTTATCGGTCAGCGATACTTTTGCAACATCTTCTTTCTGAATAAGTTTTTCGATTGTATCGCTATCCACACGGACAAATCTGGTTTTTTCGAATTTCTGTTCGAGCTGGCTAACTGCATGTACATCCAGTTGACCGTCCATAATCAACACATCATATCCTTTGTCTTTAGCGTGTTGAATATAGCTGTATTGCTCTTCTTTATTGGTTGTGTAAAGATAAATGAGGTCTCCATTTTTATCTTTCTGATTTTCTTTAACTAAGTCTTTATATTCTTCAAAGGTGAAATACTTACCATCCACATTCTTCAACAAAGCAAATTTCTCTGCTTTTTCATAGAATTTCTCATCGCTCAGCATCCCGTATTGAATGAAGATCTTCAAGTCGTCCCATTTATTTTCAAATTGTTCACGATCCGATTTGAATATTTCCGCCAGTCGATCGGCCACTTTTTTGGTAATGTGACTTGAAATCTTTTTCACATTGGCATCACTTTGCAGATAACTTCTCGATACGTTCAATGGAATATCGGGAGAATCGATAACTCCATGCAGCAGGGTCAGGTAATCCGGAACGATGTTTTCCACATGATCCGTCACAAAAACCTGGTTGCAATATAATTGAATCTTATTACGTTGCAGTTCGATGTTATTTTTGATTTTCGGGAAATAAAGGATACCTGTCAGGTTAAAGGGATAATCCACATTCAGGTGGATGTGGAAGAGTGGATCTTCGCTGAAAGGAAACAAATCTCGGTAAAATTGCGTGTAATCTTCGTCCTTTAAATCAGCCGGTTTTTTCGTCCACGCCGGAGCAGTATTGTTGATAACATTGTCTTCTTCGGTTTCAACTTCTTTTCCGTCTTTCCATTCTTTTTTCTTACCAAAAACGATTTCAACCGGCAGAAATTTGCAATATTTCGTCAATAATTCTTTAATTTTTGACTCTTCCAGAAACTCTTTGTTATCATCGTCAATATGTAGAACGATGTCGGTTCCGCGGTCGGATTTGATTGTATCTTCAAGCGTATATTCCGGATCTCCTTTACATGACCAGTGCTGTGCCACAGTATCTTCCTTATATGATTGAGTGAAGATTTCCACTTTTTTTGACACCATAAAAGAAGAATAAAAACCCAGTCCGAAGTGCCCGATAATAGCTTGCGCATCCTTTTTGTATTTCTCAACAAATTCTTCAGCGCCTGAAAAAGCAATCTGGTTGATGTATTTCTCAATTTCTTCACCAGTCATACCAATACCCCTGTCGGAAATAGTCAGCGTACCTTTCTTTTTATCTGCTGAAACATAAACCTTTAATTCGCCCAGCTCTCCTTTAAACTCCCCTACCGAAGCCAGGGTTTTCAGTTTTTGGGTTGCATCCACGGCATTGGATACCAATTCACGTAAGAAAATCTCGTGATCGCTGTATAAGAACTTTTTGATGACGGGGAAAATATTATCACTCGTTACCCCAATGTTTCCTTTTGACATATATGTATGATTTAGTTTTATGATTTGCTCCCGGCATATGTCAAAAAAAATGCCATCGACGACACAGCTGTCATTTTGGCATATTGAATATGATTATTTGTAATTATATTTATTTGGTGTAATTATTTTAATCATTTAATAGATTTTCAATTTCTAACTTCAATTTAGGTAAATGATTAGTTACTATTCCCCAAATAATAACATCATCAACTTTGTCATATCCATGAATAACCCAATTTCTCGTATCGATTACTTGTCTGGCATTTTCAATCTTTATGTCAGTAGATATTTTTCATAAGTTTGCTCATTGCTTCACCAATTATTTCTATCTCACGTTCAACTCCACGGCGTAGTAGTTTATTTTTTTGAAACTCTAAGAAATCTCTCTTTTCTCCTAAATAGTCATGAATTGACTCAATAGAAGTCATTATATCAAACAGGTATTTTTTAGTTTCCAGATTTATATATTAATTCTTTAGACGCGTTTATGCTTTCTATGAAATATGGGTTTGATAAAGTTCTTTCTGTTACGATGTCAATCTCTCGTTGCAGTAAATCTCTTAACTTGTAATGGAGGGAAAAGTAGTTGTTAGTATAATCATCAACACTCAAATCATCAGGAAATGATATCAAGAAATCAATATCGCTGTCATTACGGAACTTATCAGACACAACAGATCCAAATGCATAAAGCCTTTTTACTCCATACATACGACAAATTTGCCTAATCGCATCCTTTTTATTTTCTAATATATTTTGCATGACTTTTGGAAACAAAAATATAATTTTTTTATGCTAATTAAAATTATATGCTAAATTTTACACTTATTTTTGAGCTTTTGCTACATAAATTTCCCCTAATAAATTGTAACACTTTCTATAAAAAACAAACATGTCGCAACATTTTTATACTTTTGCAGGTTAAATATAAGATACACAGATTTAATTGAATGGACTTTAAATACGACATAATTGTAATCGGAGCCGGACATGCCGGAAATGAAGCTGCTTGTGCTGCTGCCAATATGGGTTCTAAGACTTTGCTTATCACGATGGACATGAACAAAATCGGACAGATGAGTTGTAATCCTGCAGTGGGAGGAATAGCTAAAGGGCAGATTGTCAGAGAAATAGACGCATTAGGTGGACAAATGGGTATTGTTACCGACCACAGTGCCATCCAGTTCCGCATGCTCAATCGCTCGAAAGGTCCTGCCATGTGGAGCCCACGTTCGCAAAGTGACCGAAATCAGTTTATACAGGAATGGATTAAAACGGTTACCAACACACCTAATTTATCAATCTGGCAAGATACGGTTAAACAGTTAACCGTTGAAAATGGAGAAGTTACTGGCGTAATTACATCATTGGGAATCCAGATGAAAGCCAAAGCAGTAATTCTGACTGCCGGGACATTCTTAAGTGGATTATTACACATCGGCAAAAATCAAATTACCGGTGGCAGAATTTCCGAACCAGCATCTTTCGGCATTACAGAACAACTCAAATCATTGGGTTTTACAACCGACCGCATGAAAACGGGTACCCCTTGTCGCATTGATGGCAGAACGATTGATTTCAGCAAAACAGCCGAACAAAATGGTGAAAACGATTTTCATAAATTTTCTTTTCTGGAAGATGTGAAACGGGAATTGAAGCAAATGAGCTGTTGGATTACCTACACCAACGAAACTACGCACGAGAAACTGCGTGAAGGTTTAGCCGATTCTCCTTTGTACAACGGTCAGATTCAAAGTATCGGTCCGCGTTATTGTCCAAGCATTGAAACCAAAATTGTTACTTTTGCCGATAAATTATCTCATCAACTCTTTCTGGAACCGGAAGGCGTTGATTCACATGAATATTATCTCAACGGATTTTCATCCTCACTACCTTATGACGTGCAAATCAGGGCCTTACACACCATACCGGGACTTGAAAATGCCCAGATTTTCCGTCCGGGTTATGCCATTGAATACGATTTCTTTGATCCGACCCAATTGAAACATACACTGGAAACCAAGCTGATCAAAAACCTCTTTTTCGCTGGACAAATAAACGGCACAACCGGATATGAAGAAGCTGGTGGTCAGGGACTTATAGCCGGAATAAATGCACATATCAATTGTCATGGTGGTAATTCATTCACCCTGGGTCGTAATGAAGCCTATATCGGAGTATTGATTGATGATTTGGTGACTAAAGGTGTGGATGAGCCTTACCGAATGTTTACTTCCCGTGCCGAATACCGGCTTATCCTGCGTCAGGATGATGCTGACATGCGTTTGACCGAAAAAGGAGCGGCAATTGGATTGGCTAAATCAGACCGGATTAGTCAATTAAAATACAAAAAAGAAGAACAAGCAAAATTAATTACGTTCGTTAAAGATTACTCCGTCAAACCACAACATGTAAATGCATTTCTGAACTCTGTTAATTCTGCTGAACTAAAACACGGCTGTCGTCTGCATGATTTGATTCTTCGTCCGCAATTCGGCATCAACGAACTGGGCACCGCCGTTCCTGCTTTACAAGCAAAATTAGATCTCATCTTGAACAGAAAAGAAGAAATCATTGAATCAGCAGAGGTTATTATTAAATATGAGGGCTACATAGAACGAGAAAAACTGATTGCCGAAAAACTCCAGCGGTTAGAAAATATTCCGCTAAAGGGAAGGGTTGATTATAACAGCGTACAATCACTTTCAACAGAAGCTCGCCATAAATTAATCAAAATTGATCCCGATACCATTGGTCATGCAAGCAGAATTCCGGGCATTTCGCCCAGTGATGTAAATGTTTTGTTGGTATTGCTGGGAAGATAACGCGTTGTTTCACGTGGAACAAATTAAACAAGAATTTAATAAATCATCGGAAATAGTATGTCATCCTCCTACCAAAAATTAAAACCACAGATACAATCTCTACCCGAAAAACCAGGGGTTTATCAATATTTTAATTCCAAAGGAGAAATTATATACATAGGTAAAGCTAAAAATCTAAAGAAGAGGGTATCATCTTACTTCAACAAAGTACATGATATTGGTAAAACGAATGTATTGGTCAAAAACATTGCTTCATTAAAATACATCGTAGTTAACTCTGAAGAAGATGCTTTGTTGCTTGAAAACAATCTGATCAAGGAATTTCAACCGAGGTATAATGTCATGCTCAAAGATGGTAAAACCTATCCGAGCATTTGTATAACAAACGAACCATTCCCGCGTATTTTTAAAACCAGAAATATAATTAAAAATGGTTCCCGGTATTATGGTCCGTATAGTTCAAATTATGCCATTAACACCTTAGTTGATTTTATTCATGAAATTTTTCCTATCAGAACATGTAAATATTATCTGAGCAAAGAGAATATTCAAAATAAAAAATTTAAGGTCTGTCTGCAGTATCATATTCATAAATGTAATGGTGGGTGTGAAGGAAAAGAAACAGCAGAAGAATATTTAAAACATATTGAAGCAGTAGAAAAAATTATCAAGGGCGATGCAAATGAATTGAGCAAAATGTTGCACGATGAAATGAAAAGATTGGCAGCAGAATTTAAATATGAAGAGGCGCATTTGATAAAAATCAAATACGACTTATTAGAAAATTATAAAGCCAAGTCAATCATTTCAAATACAGTTCTCGATGAAACCGATATATTCGGATATGACGAAGATGAAAATGCCAGCTATATCAATATGCTGCGCGTTTCAAAAGGTTCCATCATCATGGGCTATAACATCGAGTATAAAAAGCGAACAGACGAAAGAAAAGAGGAATTATTGGCGCTCGCCATCATCGAATTGAGAAATAAATTCCAGAGTTCATCGAAAGAAATTATTGTTCCATTTGATATTGAGTTTCCTATTCAGGGTGTAACCATTACCATACCACAAAAGGGAGATAAGAAAAAATTACTCGATTTGTCTATTCAAAATGTAAAACAATATAAGTTCGACAAATTAAAACAAGCAGAGAAACTAAACCCGGAGCAGAGAAGCACATTGGTATTGAAAAATATGCAAGAGAAACTGCAACTCAAAAAGATGCCCATGCATATTGAGTGTATCGACAATTCCAATATTTCAGGAACCAATGCCGTGGCTGCCTGTGTCGTGTTTAAAAAAGGAAAGCCATCAAAAAAAGACTACCGAAAATACATCATTAAAACCGTTGAAGGTCCGGATGATTATGCTTCGATGAAAGAAGTTGTTTATCGACGCTATTCCCGGATGTTGAAAGAAGAATCTCCCCTACCCGATCTTATTTTGACCGATGGCGGATTAGGTCAAATGGAAATTGTTAGGCAAGTAATTGAGGATGAGCTAAATATAAATATTCCTATCGCCGGATTGGTAAAAAACAAACAACATAAAACAAATGAAGTACTCTTTGGTTTTCCTGCAAAATCGATTGGATTAAAACCTAATGAGT
This sequence comes from Paludibacter sp., assembly GCA_028703105.1. Lineage (GTDB taxonomy): Bacteria > Bacteroidota > Bacteroidia > Bacteroidales > Paludibacteraceae > Paludibacter. Next base: position 48,641 of record JAQVNN010000006.1, read on the forward strand.
TGTTATTCAAATTATTAGCAAATATCCAGGAGGAAGTACATCGCTTTGCAATCACCTTTCACCGTGAAAAACGGAGTAAGGCACAAACTACTTCTGAACTGGATGAAATCAAGGGGATCGGGGAAAAAACAAAAACTGAGTTGATAAATCACTTCAAAAGCATCAAACGACTCCGGAATGCAGAAATTTCGGAAATTGAAAAAATCATAGGAAAACACAGAGCGTCAGTCGTTTATAATCATTTTAATGTCAATTTGAGCACTCAAGAATCGAATAAATAATTTTCCCAGTAAATTTGTACTGAAAAATGTTAGTATAAACAACAAAAATACGGGTAAAAATACTTTTATCTCTAAATGTGATTAATGTGGTTCAAAATGTCAGTTGTAATAAAAATAGAAAATCTTAAGAAAATCCATCAGGCGGCAAAGTCATTCATTGAGAAAATGGATGATGCAAAAGTCTATGCATTTAATGGTAACATGGGTGCCGGCAAAACAACATTCATCAAAGCGATCTGCGAAGAACTGGGTGTCGATCAAATTGTGAACTCCCCTACTTTCTCAATCGTGAATGAATATGAAACGGCTGAAGGAAAAATTATTTACCATTTCGATTGCTACCGGATCAACAAAATTCAGGAAGCACTTGATCTTGGAGCTGAAGAATATTTGTATTCGGGAAATTATTGTTTCATCGAATGGTCGGAAAATATTGCTCCTCTCCTGCCCGATTCATTAATCAAAGTGAACATAACCGAACAATCCGACGGATCAAGATTGGTTGAAATAAAATAACTTTCAAAAAACCTCAACATGAAAAAGAAGAAAAACAAGGAAATTCTCGAAATCATCAAAGCCGCTAGGAAACAAAGTCGTGAAGAAGAAATTAAATTACATGGTAAACCGATTAAGCAGACGAAAATTGTTCAATCGAAGAAAGTTTATAACCGTAAAAAACAGAAAAATAATATTCATTAGAAACATACCTGTCAGGTTTTGAAAACCTGACAGGTATAATAATCACAAAGCTGTACAGAATCAATAATCCCGAATAACTCTTCCAGAGTTTCTGCCCGCAACATCTCGATACGTGTATCTTTAAAATTGGGTATTCCTTTGAAAACCGGTGTAGCAGCCAACTGTCTGCGACTGTGAATAATTCCCTTTAAACGCTGATTATAAACACTTTCTATGGGTGTTTTATCATCAATATCAAGCCATCTTACAGAAGCTATAACGTGTTCTTTCAAGACTTCTTTCTGTTCTTCGAAAGATAATAATGATTTCACATCGCCGGTTTTGAAATAATGTTTCACTTCAGCAAAAAACCAGGGACGACCAATTGAACCCCTACCAATCATCACAGCATCAACCCCATACTTATTAAAACATTCCAGAGCTCTTTCCGGTGTTGTTACATCGCCGTTACCGATAATTGGAATTTTCATGCGGGGATTGTTTTTTACCTGTCCGATTAATTCCCAATCAGCATCCCCTTTGTACATCTGCGAACGCGTTCTTCCGTGTATTGTCAGCGCCTGAATACCGCAATCCTGCAACTGTTCAGCTAAGTCCAGAATAATTTTACTGTCATCGTCCCAACCCAGGCGGGTTTTAACTGTTACAGGTAATTTAACCGCATTTACCACATCTGTTGTAATTTTTAGCATGCGGGGAATATCCCTTAATAGACCGGCTCCGGCACACTTTCCATCTCCTTTGCCGGCAACCTTTTTAACCGGACACCCAAAATTGATGTCAATTAAATCCGGTTTTGCTTTCTCCGCAATTTGTGCTGCTTCAACCATCGAATCAGGATCATGGCCGTAAATCTGAATGGCAATGGGACGTTCTTCAGGATATATAGTTAGCTTTTGTTGCGTACGATTCACATTGCGAATCAATGCTTCGGAAGAGACAAACTCCGTGTAAAGCATATCAGCACCATATCGCTTACATAGCAGTCGAAACGCAGGATCGGTAACGTCCTCCATCGGAGCTAAAAACAAGGGTTTATCCGGAAATTTTATGTTGGCAATTTTCATATTAATCATGATTCTTAAATCCTATTCTTCGCCTGTCTTTTTGTTCGATTTCTATCTTGTCTTTTTGTAGCAAATAGTTAATTGCTTCGGTAATATCAGTAAATTGTTGGTTGTATCTTGCTTCCAACTGACGAAGTTTATCAGATAATTCTTTGTAATTCATGGCAAATTCTTTCAAAGCAATAAATGCCTCAACAATAATAATATTCATTTGAATAGCCTTTTCACTCCTCAAAACACTTGCAAGCATCGTAACACCGTGTTCGGTAAAAGCAAAGGGTGTAATTCCAATATTTCGTTTTCGCTGATTATATGCGGTCGCAATTTGCGACCGCATATAATCCCACTCTTCCTGCGTCAATCGAAACATAAATTTTGGAGGAAATCGTTCACTATTTCTACGTACTGCTTCGTTAATTCGCTTTGTTTCAACTTCGTATATTTCTGCGAGGTCAAAATCAAACATTACTTTTTGTCCACGAATTTCGTAGATTTTATTTTCAATTAATTGAACTTGAATAACAGATGTATTTTCCATTTTTTGGTTAGATTTTAGAACGACAAATATATGGATTATTGCACAATCTAACAAAAGATATTACTTTCGTGAAATCAAAAGATGTTCTAAATTTCACTAATAAAAAACAATGACAAAAAGAATAAATTTGTTTTTCTTTTTAATAAATTTATATGTGTTTTGTTTCCCACAGGATGTAAAATATGCACCAGCCTGGTTCGGACCAAATGCCAACCCTGTACCTGAATTTATGGATGCAACTATTGTGGAAAAATCAACCATTCAGTTGATGGCTGATTACTATTTTGGTTTTGGAGATCAAACTAAGAATGGATACTTTAAAATTGACATCCCTCTCCTACCCGGCCGTGTGTCTTTTAAAATATGGTCAAGCATTTTGGAACATTATCAGGTTACTGATGAAATTAGTTTAGCACGTGAAATGAATGGCAATACAACCGGCAAAGCGAATGGTGATTTTTACGTACAAACCCGAATTTCCCTGTTGAAGGAAGATGTCCGTAAACCCGCTTTAATACTCAATTCAACTATCAAGACTGCTTCGGGAACAAATTTTACCGGAAGACGTTATTTTGATACGCCCGGTTACTATTTTGATGTGGAAGCAGGTAAATCATTTCATTTAAATAATCAATTTTTGAATGAAATTCGGCTGGTTGGAAATTTTGGTTTTCTATGTTGGGAAACAACCAACAGTACACAAAATGATGCTCCCATCTATGGTGGAAAAATAATATTAGGTAATCAAAAATGGAAATGGGAAAATACAATATCGGGTTATTGGGGATGGATGCACACACATCCACTATACGGTAATGACTATGGGGATGCACCACTTGTTTACGCGACAAAATTCACGTTTAAATTAAATAAAATAGATTACTTTGCTCAATATCAATATGGTATAAAAGATTATCCATACCATCAAATCAGATTGGGAGCAAGTTTCAGTATTGATAAATTAACACCGCATTATAAATAACTGATGAAACGAGAAGAAATTGAAATAATGGCACCGGCAGGTTCCTGGGAAAGTCTGGCAGCTGCCATACAAGCGGGAGCCGACTCTGTATATTTTGGTATTGAAAAACTCAATATGCGAAGTAAATCCAGCAATAATTTTACCACAGAGGATTTACGAAAAATAGTTGCTGTTTGTAAAGAAAACAATATCAAATCTTACTTGACCGTCAATACCATTTTATATGACAATGACATTAATTTGATGCGTGAAATCATTGATACGGCAAAAGAAGTTGAAGTTTCTGCTATTATTGCTTCTGATGTGGCAGCCATGATGTATGCCAATTCAATCGGAGTAGAAGTGCATCTATCTACCCAGTTGAATATTTCCAATGCTGAATCGCTGAAATTTTATGCTCAGTTTGCTGATGTAGTAGTTCTCGCCAGAGAACTAAATATGAAACAGGTATCAGCAATTTACCAAAGCATTCTCAAAGAAAATATCCGGGGTAAAAAAGGAGATTTAATCAGGATAGAAATGTTTTGTCACGGTGCCTTGTGTATGGCAGTTTCCGGTAAATGTTACCTCAGTTTACATGAGAAAAATTTATCGGCAAACAGAGGTGCCTGTAACCAGATTTGTCGCAGGGGCTACATAGTCAAAGATAAAGACTCAGAAATAGAACTGGAAATTGATAATGAATACATCATGTCACCAAAAGATTTGAAAACCATTCATTTTATGGATGTTATGCTTCAATCAGGTGTCAGGGTATTTAAAATTGAAGGAAGGGCACGCGGTCCGGAATATGTAAAAACAGTGGTTTCCTGTTACCGTGAAGCCGTTGAATCCTGTTTAGATGACACGTTCACTCCAAATAAAATTGAAGACTGGAATAAGCGTCTGAGTAAGGTTTTCAACCGTGGTTTTTGGGATGGTTATTATTTAGGTCAAAGATTAGGAGAATGGAGTGCCAATTATGGTTCCGAAGCTACCCATAAAAAAGTATATATTGGTAAAGTAACCAATTATTTCAGTAAACTGGAAGTTGCCGAAATTCTGGTTGAAGCGCAACATATTGCTGTTGGCGATGAAATGATGATTACCGGAGAAACAACTGGTGTTTATGAAGATACCATTGAAGAAATACGTGTAGAACTAAAACCGGTTGAAAAAGCTGTAAAAGGAAATTATTTTTCTGTAAAAACAAAGGAATTGGTTAGACGGAATGATAAGGTTTATAAAATTATACCTGCAAAATAATACTATCCAAATACCTGTCAGGTTTTAAAAACCTGACAGGTATATTTTAAATGATTATTAAGACATTTCCAGCATCCTCAAAATAGGCTTCACTGCTTTTACCCTGATTGCTTCTTCAATAATAATTTCAGGACTTTCATTTTTCAAACACAAATACAATTTCTCCAATGTGTTCAAACGCATGAAATTACATTCATTGCAGGCACAGGTACTATCGTTTGGAGGTACAGGAATAAATGTTTTATCCGGATTTTTTTTCTGCATTTCATGCAATATCCCCGATTCGGTAGCAACTAAAAATTTATTTTTATCAGAATTAATGGTATAATTTAATAATGCCTGCGTTGAACCAATAAAATCAGCCATTAATAAGAGTGGTTTCTTACATTCAGGATGAGCTATTATATCAGCATCTGGATGTTCAGCTTTTAATTTCACCAACTTTTCAACAGAAAATTGCTCGTGTACATGACAGGCTCCGTCCCATAATAACATATTCCTACCTGTTACACTGTTAATATAATTTCCCAGGTTTCTGTCCGGACCAAAAATTATTTTCTCATCTTTGGGCAGTTGATCAATAATCTTTTTGGCGTTGGTTGAAGTCACAACCACATCTGTCAATGCTTTTACAGCAGCTGTAGTATTTACATAAGTCACAACCGTATGATCAGGATGCTCTTTGACAAATTTCTCAAAATCATCAGCCGGACAACTGTCGGCCAAAGAACAACCCGCTTCCAGATCGGGTACCAGTACTTTTTTATGAGGAGATAAAATTTTAGCTGTTTCACCCATGAAATGAACGCCACACAATACAATAATATCCGCTTCAGTTTTAGCAGCCCATTGTGCCAAAGCTAAACTATCACCAATCTGATCAGCTATATCCTGAATATCACCCATTTGGTAATAATGAGCCATAATAACAGTATTCTTTTCTTTTTTAAGTCTGTTAATTTCTTTGATGAGTTCCGACTTATCCATTTTCAAACAATTATTATTATAATATTTTTTATTTCAAAAATTTTAATTGATAATGATAATAGGCTGTTAGTTTGGTTGAAACTTTTTTTATGAAAATATTGCACAATTCATTATTCAATTAAGATGTAAATATATGAACAAATAAATTTCAAAAATAAGATTGAAAATTAAGCTTGTATAAACTTTTTCAACATCTTGTTAATAGCGGCAAAGTTAGTAAGTTTTTATAAACCGAAGTGTTAGTAATAGTGAAAACAGCGTTTAAATAATGGTTAAC
>JAQVNN010000055.1 GCA_028703105.1 Paludibacter sp.
CGGATTTGCCCGCATAGGGAAATACTGCGAGCGTTCAACCCGCCAAGCTCCCACATCCGTCAATCGCGGATATTTTTTTATTTCCAATCGCCAGCCATTATCGTCAATCAGATGCCAATGAAAATAGTTGATTTTGTGAAAAGCCAGGTATTCCAGCAATCGTTTAACATCTTCCTTCGGCATAAAATAGCGTGATACATCCAGCATAAACCCGCGATAACCAAAACGGGGTTCATCGCTGATGGTAACAGCAGGCACATTCCATTGCTGTCCCGGTACATGCTTTTCAGCATTGATTGCTGCCGGCAATAACTGACGCAAGGTTTGGATAGCATAAAAAAAACCTTTAGCTGATGAGGCACTTACCAGTATCCTCTGTTTCGTTACGGAGATTTTATAGGCTTCTTCCGCGAACATCTTATCTGTCCTGAAAACAATACTGTTTGGTTTTATTTTTCCCGAAATCTCAGGTTGATAATGCCAGCCTGCCAGAGGCAAAAATCGACTCGCCAGATAGTTGGCAACTTGTTTTTGCTCTTCATTTTCAACCAGCCATCTTGTCTTGTTGTTAAAATGAAAAGCACCAACATCTTTAAACTCAACATTCGCCGGTTTCGGAATTAACGCGAAATCAAAAGCTTCTGCTAAGGCAGAGAAACAAAAAAGAATCAACACCAGGACAGAATATCTGTACATCATAAAAGATAAACTAAAAATTAATTACAGGGATAATAGGTCACTCAGGGCATAGGATACCGGGAACGGATAGGGTCATCGTATTTCACTTGTAAATCCAAGAGCTGTTTCTTCAACGAATCCTTCAGGCATTGATAATCCGGATCATCAATAAGATTATGCATTTCAGCCGGATCATTCTTCAAGTCATACATTTCCCATTTATCAATATCATGATAAAAATGCATCAGTTTATACCTTTCAGTACGAATACCATAATGGCGTTTCACGGCATGTTCAGCAGGATATTCCTGGTAATGGTAATACAGTGCCTTACGCCATGAAGCCGGTTTTTTCCCTTTCAAGAGGGGCAAGTATGATACTCCTTGTATATCTTTCGGTATTTTGACACCCGCGATATTTAGAAAAGTAGGTGCATGATCGATATTTTGCACCATTTGCCTGATATCCCTTCCACGCTTACCAAAATGTTTCGGTAAACGCATTACTAATGGCGTACGCATGGATTCTTCATACATGAATCGTTTATCAAACCAGCCGTGTTCGCCCATGTAAAAGCCCTGATCGGAAGTATAAATGATGATCGTATTTTCCAACAACCCCTCTTTTTCCAGCCAGTCATACAACCGGCCGATATTATCATCCAACGATTTCGCCGTTTTCAGGTAATCTTTTAAATAGCGTTGGTATTTCCATTCAGCAAGGTCTTTTCCACTGAGATTTCTATTCTGGAGATCAACAGCAATGGAATCATAAAAATGATTCCATATTTTTTTCTCATAGGGAAGCATACGACCGTAACTTCCGGCGGTATCCCCCCTGTTATACCATACGTCCAGGTTGCTGCGCAAGCCGTTGGGGTTGGGGACTTTCAGGTCATAGTAAAAAGTCATGTGTTTGTCAATGCTCATCTCGGCCTTTTTAGCAGCCTCTCTATCGGCATAGTCATCATAAAAATTTTCAGGAAGGGGAAAATTGCGATCCTCATAAGCCTGTAAATCATCTACATGAGGCATCCAGTTACGATGCGTTGCCTTGTGATGTACAAACAAGCAGAAAGGTTTCTTGGTGTCGCGGGATTGCAGCCATTGAATACTTTTGTCGGTTATCAGGTCGGTAACATAACCCGACTCTGTTTTAACTCCCTCTTTGGTTATAAATTCAGGCTGATAATAATATCCCTGTCCTGGAAGTATTTCCCAGTAATCAAACCCCACCGGTTCGCTCTCAAGGTGCCATTTACCAATCATGGCCGTCTGATAGCCGTTTTCTCTGAGAATTTTTTGTACTGTTTGCTGATTGCCGTCAAAATGACCATAGTTGGTAGCAAAACCGTTTTTATGGCTATGCTTACCGGTAAGCAGACATGCACGACTCGGACCTGAGATTGAATTTGCCACAAAGCTGTTCGTGAACCTGACTCCCTCTTTCGCCAGCCGGTCGATATGGGGAGTATATCCAAAACGCTGATCATAAGCGCTGATCATTTGTTCGGTATGGTCGTCGGACATGATATAAATGATGTTCAACGGTTTTGCATACACAGCAGAAGCAGAAGAAACGAGGAGACACAACCCCCCGCTTACTTTAAGAAACATGGATTGGTATCCGTCATTTTCTTTTAAAATATCCTTCATAAATCATATATTATTTTGAATAACTTAAATCTTGTTCTTTATTTTTTGATGAAAGTTCCTGAACAACGTTAGAAGAAATTTCAGTATTAATTGCCCGCACAATGCTTAAATGATTCTCGGGTGATACATCACATCCCATATCCCAATACATGATGCCGGCCAAATCTTTATCCACCACAAACCGTGCCCGTTTTCTGGTTTGTTCCACATTGTTCAACCAGTGAGTATAGCCATTCACCGTAGCACTCTCACATTCCTCTTTCAGGTCAGGAATAGCGCTGACAATAGTCCGGTAAGCATTGGGACGGCGTTCTGAACCCGAAGCTGATATTCCTTTTGAGGTAGTCGTTGAAGTCGAAAGAACTGTTTTTGTTTTTGGATAACCTTGTTTTCGGAACAAAGATAATGAATTTTTAAAGTCACTTAATTTAAAACGTTCCGGTGAAGGACCATAATTTTGAAACAAAGCAAAATCAATTGCCTGGATGGCATCTTCTGTGAGTTTATATGCTACCACGTGAGGAGTAACCGTAAACACTTTTCCCTCAGGCATTGCTTTCTTTACTTCTAAAATAGTCTTACTATAATTTACCCAGCAAGTATCATCGTAGCACCATTCAAAATCAAGATCAACTCCATCAAGTAAGGGGCTTTGCATCAATCCGGCAATTTCCCGGGCAAAACGTTTTCGTGCCGCATCATCCCTAACCACTGATTCCCAGTTTTTTTCACCTCCTCCGCTGAAACTGCCGCGTATCCGGTAGCCGGTATAACCATCGTAAGCGCTCCGAAGTATCTGAACCAGGTTGGTCCATGAAAAACTGTCCAACCCCGGCTGCTGAGGATTGTCAAACTTCCAGTAGGCATGACAACTGTCCAGGTAATTTTGTGGCGTTGCCTGACCAATCCGGGCTACCGGAATACCGGCGGCATCTTCTGCCACATTTTTACTTCTGTCCGATACCCAATATGACACTTCATCCATTTTTCCCCAAAATCCTTCCCCTATTGTATTTTTTGTTTCATTTACAGGTTGAATTTGTTTCCCGGCAGAAACTACTTGTACCTGTGCGTCCACTTCTTTTTTGTTTTTGTCAAACAGACTGCATATAATTCGCGCCGATTGCAGAACCGGATTGCGTGACACGGAAACTGACAGATACTGCCACTTACCAGGTTGAATTTCAGTGGGAAAAACTACAGATTTGCCCTGTAAAGTTACAATAAAATCATTGCTTGAAGAGTTATCTCCGAGTCGAATGGAGAATTGGTCAATACCATCTGTCATTTTTCTGATCAGGCAAGCATTTTTTTCCCATTTATCTATGAAAATCCATGCTCCAAAACTAAATTCAGGACTTACAGGAAATGCAGTAGCCGGTAGTTTCAATACCGATTTTTCGCCATCAAAACCGAAGACACCCTTCCGTTCCGCGAAATCAGCAAGATACCGAACCTGATCCGGGACACCGCTTTCGTCTGATGGTCCGAATGACACCTCTCCCTCAGTAGTGGTTTTACCCGATAAAATAATCAAATCATTTGTCATCAGATACGTTTCACGTTCTATATCACGGGAAAATAGACTGTTGAAAGTTGTATATCCGGCTAATAAACGATACTTGAATGCCGGGTTATCAGTAACTACTTCGTACGCTACTTTCGACGGTTTACCATGGCGGTTTCCACGGCTATCATAGACCAACGACTCCAGTTGCTGATCACCTTTCCAATATGATAGTAAAAATTCATAATCAGGATGATAATGATTTACTGTATTCCATAAATAGAAATTTTCTTCCGATAAATTTTTCGTCCACAAACGGATTTCGTCCATTCGTCCATCCAAGCTTTTGCCCAGAAAAAAACCTTCAGTACCGATTAATTTTTGCTCAACAATCCCTTCAGAAGACAAGCTGATTTGCTCCCCGTTCAGGTAGAGCACGGCTTTTCTCTGCGATTGTCGATGATAAACCAAGGTTAGCTGATACCAGCATTGCTCACGCATTCCCGGATTCTCAAAGCGAAAGATATGGCCATGATGCACAAATTCGATTGTACCTGTTTTCCGGTCACCCAATCTCACGGCAGTGTATCCCTCGCTCCCATCCTGCTGAATAAATAAATTGCTGTTTTTTTGCCATTTATCGACATTAAACCAGGTTTGAAAAGTTAAACCCGGCGAAGTGTTTATTTCTTCTATAGTCTTAAACTGAACACAACCATCGTTCCTGAAACACAAAGCCTGATTGCTTATTTGTGCCGTAATGGCTGAAAAACAAAAAATAAATACGAATACAATACAATCTTTTTTCATATGCAACATAAAATATCATAAAAAGCAAGCCGCCCATTCAGGAACGGCTTGCCAATACTGGATTTTTACAAAACAATTTTAGATAATGTTGAACCAATTTTTAAAATATAAACCCCATGCGACAAATCAACGCGCTTGGAAGATGCTGTTGCAACTGACGCATGTATTAATTTACCGCCAGCAGAATAAACATGGATAGCCTCTCCTGCAACCAGTCCATCAATTTCAAGAAAACCCTTAACCGTTGAAATCCGGGTAATTGAAAGCTGATTTTCAACACCCGTATCTACTCCTGAAAAAGACACATTCAACGTACCATCGGCAGTCAGCAAAGGAGTAGTATAGGTATAAGTTCCATTTCCATTGTCGGTAGGCGTTACCGTTTCTCCATTATAGGTAACCGAATTTAACGTTTCTCCGGATCCCGGAGTCAGCGTGAAAACCTCCACATCCTGATCATGCAAATTGCCATAAGCAGCCGTTACTGTACCATTTCCTGTTTTGTTTACAGTTACCGTACGGGCAGTTGGTTCGGCATCACTCGTAAGAGTTAATTTTGGATTAGTAAAATAGCAAATCAATCCCGATGTGTTGGGACAGTTATACTTAAACCGGAACGGTTTTTCTGTTGTCTGAGTAAACGTGGCTGTTTTCCATCCAGTTGCCAGGGTCTGTGTAGTACCAATCTGTGCACCAGCTTCTCCATAAACTATGAAATTTATACTATAATCAGTGTACACAGAGTCAATAAAATTAATTTTATAGTTGGTATAATCATATTGTGTCGGAATATACCAGTTTGGATTAACGTATCCTGTTACTCCGCATTTTGTTCCTTCCTCGATAGTAGCATTAATCGAAGCAAAACGTAACAATTGTTGAGTAACATCTCCAAGCGTTTTCTGTAAGGTATTGAACCCATTTCTCACATTCGTAAGCGTCGGATCGACAGTTGAGCTAATCTGTCCTCCACACACTGCAAAATACCCGTCCGTAAGATCTTGTCCTGAAGTCGAAGTAATAGCAGGATTTGGATTAGCGCCACCTAACACACTAAAAATGTAAGATTGAACCTGTGCCGTAGTTAAACCATTAAACTTAAACATGGAAGGAGTAATATCCTTCACCCATTTAGAAGTACCTGAATCATACGCCCAATTAGCAGCAGTAACATTTGTCAACAAGGCAAACAAAGTCACCCAAATTCCCCAAAAAGTAAGTTTTTTCATAATAAAACTGAATTTAAAGTTGAACAAATTATTGATTAGAAAATAAAAAACCGAGACGCATCTTTGATGAATCAATATATGCATCACAAAGAAAATCAGAAAAAAACAAACTGATGTTTCAAAATGTATATAGTTTGTTTGGTATTGTGCAAATATTCAAACGCCTTAATGGATGAGCAACTGACAAAAAACTTCAATCATTTCCGAAAGAAACCGGGATCCTTTTTAAAAACCAATGAATGATGTATTTTCGTACAATTCGAGACATAATAAAAACAATATTGAACATGCAAGAAAAAACAACTGCCTACATTTGCACTAGTGAACTTACTCTGACAAATTATTGTTTAATACAAAGAAGCGGTAAATAAAAAAGAGAAGTTTATTCACTATTGATTTAATTTATTGTATAACTTTAAATTCATTTTTATTATGAAAACAAAAATTTTACTCCTTTCAATTGTTATGGTTTTATTCGGAGCGGTTGTGTCCGCACAGGTGGTTGACATCACCCCATCCCGTTACGTTTTTGCCGACCAGCCGGTAGGGCAATATGTCGTTGATGCTGTTAATGCGGGAGCCAATCCGCCTATTGGATGGGCTGCGCCGTCAGAAAATTTCAATAATGGTTATTTTGTATTAGCCGGAGGACCTGCTGTATTTACCTCCCTTGACGCTGTTCAACCGGCAGCAATACGGGAAGGCATCAACATTGTGGACTTAGGTGGTGATGTTGGAAAAGTACTTGTAATGCGCGGTAAAACATCAACTTACAATGTAGGTACCCCCATGGGAAGCGGTTATGACGGAGCCTGGTTCAATCTGAATTTTTACATGGATAAAAACAACACCCCAATTGCGGAAAACATACGGGTGCGACTCGTTTTTTCCGTAGCAGAGAATGTAATTAGTCAAACGGGATCAGCTCTTAACCGGTTTTACACTTCGAACTCACAAAATAATCCTTCGCCAGCACTTGCTAATGCCCCTGCAACTTTTCCAAGCGCAAACTTTCAAGCTACCGATGAACAAGGTGATCCCTTGGTAAACGATGATGGAGAGGCGTATTATGACCCCAAAAAATGGATGGTTTATGAGTTTGATGCCTCCATTCCGGAAGCAAGTGGAAACCCTGCCCGACTTAAAATGGATATTACTGCAACGGCGGGAAATATGACTTTGTTTATCAAGGAAATTAAATTTATCAAGAACGCAACAGGAGATCCGGCCGTACGTCAAATGCTCACACTGAATCCTACTGTAACTTCCATAAAACGGCCCCATGCTAAAAATGAAAAACTGAATGTGGGAATTGACCACCATCAGGTAAAATTATTCAGTGTGGATGCAGGAAGCAAAGTAACAGTTTACAATGCAACAGGGCAAATTTCAAAAAGCTTTACAACAACAACTCAGGACGAAAGCTTTAATTTAGAAACAGGTTTTTACATTATCCGTGTTCAAAATAAAACAGGAAAAATAATCATAAAATAACAATAACATACAATAAACATTAATTTGAGTTAAGCATTTAAACAACTGAGACAAAAGTATTTTCTCTTTAATTTTATCGTTTTATAAATTTAACGTGTTTTTAATTTCAATGTTATTTTACTTTTTTGACTTCAATCAGATGTAATTTACTTGTTGTTTGCTTTTGTCTCAGTTTGTTTGTTCCTTGTTCATCATTTTTTAATGTGTGCTAAAACAGTCTTCATGAAAAAAGTATTTTTTATTTTAACCCTTGTTCTTACTGCAAATCAATGGATCGTTGCACAAGTTGATAACTACAGTCTAAAACTGACTGCATCCGGATTTATTGAAGCAGGTTGTGTAAACGAAATTAACAGCCTTGAAAGCTATACCATCCAGGCATGGATAAATCCTTCGATATGGACTCCCGGCGCTGCAATTTTTACCCGTGGCAACAACGATTCGCGCTTTGATCTTTGTTTAGGCAACCAAAGCGGAGAAATAGTGCTGCATGCGGGGACGCAATTTGCATCTGTCAGTTCATCCGGTTTAGCAGCAGGAAAATGGGCGCAAATAACCATCATCTATCATCAAAACAATATCAAAGCCTATGTAAACAACATCTTGGTCTTGAATACAACTGCACAACTTTCCATTCCGATTTCTTACGAAAAATTTGTATTGGGAAGTAACTTTTCGGGACGTATAGATGAATTCCGGGTATGGTCGGGCGTATTATCCTCCGACTATTTTTTATGGAGAAATACCGTTAATAAATATCACCCTCAATGGGACAACCTGATTGTTTATTATAAATTTGACCAAAATCTCTGCCCTAATATTGTCGATTACACCTTTAAACATCATGGAATCTTTTCAGGAACAGGGGCTGTACGCGAAAAAGTAACCGATAATACGGCTTTTAAATACCGGATTCATAGTGCTTATACCGATTTTTCACGTTTTGCAGACAGAGGGGTGGAAAAAGAAAAATACTTACTTTCAAACGACATCATCATGCTGGGTGTGGAATCCAAATCCGACGGGACAATTACAATTCCTTTCCCTTACAATGAAGGTACCGTAACCAATGGGAACTACCTAAGCTCCTACAACGGACGAAACGGCGTTCTCTCCCTAAATGGAACAGGAGCAAAAATGTCGGTTGGAAACAAAGCATTGATCCCTGATACAAAATACTCTTTTCATACCTGGATTTATCTTGAAACATGGACGGAAGGCGCTTTTATTTTCAAAAAAGAAGCTTCTGATTCTCAAGGATTTTCAATACGACTGGGTGATGCAACCACCAATGAATTAATTGTAAGACTTAACGGTCAGGAGTTTAAACGTCCAGTTCCAACTGCCCGCGTTTCAAATCCGGTGGGTTCCTGGTGGCATTTGGGCATTGTTGCTTTTTCACTTGATATGGGTGCAACAAAAACTTTTATGTTTACTTTTAATGGGTTTGGTTATTTTCCCAATTCATCCGGTGCTCCGGCAACTTCCCCGTCAACACTATTACCACTCGGAGTGGAAAATACCGCAGCTGTTATAGGAGAAAATCTGAATGCTAAACTGGATGAAACTGTAATCTGGCATACAGACCTTACTGAAGCACAAATCACTTCTTATATGAATGCATTGCCTATGCCTGGTTTTGGGAAGGTTGTAACAGCTCAAACCGTTTTTTATAAAATGAACTCTTTTTGGAATTACGATAACCCTGACAATATAGGTTATGACTTATATTCCTACAAACATTTCATGGGTATTATTCGCAGCGCTTTCGACGGTTACCGTGGACATACTGTACGCATGAGCGTAAGAGGGCACGACAACTGGCAAAGCACCGTCGCCAGTGATGCAAAACGTAAAACCATGGCCGCAGGCATTGTTGCTGCTGCTGCTGAATTCGACGGCATTGACCTTGATTTTGAATGGTGTTACGATGGTACCTGTTTTAATAACTATGGCTTGCTGATAGAAGAAATCGGCAAAATCATGCCACAGGAAAAAATATTTACAGTCTCACCGCATTATGTTTCCTATGCATTAAATCCAAAATATATGCAGTATGTGGATTATTTCAACTTCCAAATCTACGGTCCAAGTGCAAATATGTTTAAGTGGAGTACTTACCTGGATGCATACAACAAATTTATTGCACAGGGTTATCCTAAGGAAAAAATCATACTATCCTTTGCCACAACAACATCAAAAGGATATGAAGACGCCGCAGGAACGATTCAGACAACAGCTGCACCTATTGGTGTGCGTACCGGATTACTGGATGGAAGTTATACGCCGGATATGAATGTGGTATTAGACAGCAACGGAAGATACCGTTTCATTACCGGTGTGAATCAAACGCGGGACCGTAGCGATTTTATTCATGATTACGATTTGGCAGGTATCATGTACTGGGATTTGGGAAACGATGTTCTTACCTCACATCCATACAGTTTACCAAAAACATCTAATTTTGCTTTAGCCAGCAATGTCGATACCATCATTACTCAAGTAGATATGGAGCCGAATGCAGTTACGCATATGTTATTCCATAAACCGGAAACAATGGTTGTTTTTCCTAATCCGGCCAATGATTATATTCAGTTGAAAATATCAGAAGAGGAAAATATTGATGCCATACGCATTTATACTGCTACCGGTCAACTAATAGATACAAAACAACAAGTTAATCTCTTTCAAAAAATTAACGTAAGTCATCTTCCTAAAGGATTTTATTGCATTCGCCTGCATACACAATCCGGGAAAGTTTACAGCAGTGGATTTATAAAACTTTAACCAATTATTATATCACCTTATAAACACCAATTAATATCATGTTTAAATTCAGTCATCTTCTATTAATCATCATAGCATATACCGTGCTATGTAGCTGCGAACAAAAATATGAAAACCCGGGCGATTTTGCATTGAAAAGCAATCTCGAGATTGTACAAATTTATGACACCCTGGGAAACACATTTCCTGTTGAAGTGTTACGCAGCATCGACACAACTTATTTGTATCCACGCATTACGCGTGATACGCTGAAAGACACTTCGGGAAATCCTATTCTTGATAACCAGAACAAACTCCAGATAACGATTGATACCACTTATGTTCCCGGAGAAAAAACCGCGCGGTACATTGAACTGGATACCATTGTTATCGGATCTACCCGCAATGAATTACACATTGATCTGGAAACAAATGCCCGCTGGCAGGCACCATCACCCAATTTTGGAACCAAAGTACCCTGGTTTGTGACCCAAACCGGAGTGGGAGGCGGAAACGGAACAATTAAAGCAAAAATTTCTCTTGGATTAGCTTCTAAGCGTCGCCCTATCCTTGCTCGGCAATTTATTTTCACCAGGGACAGTCTGGTTATGTACAAACTAACGTTTGATCAGAAAGCCCAGAACGAACAATAAACAATCTTAAAATTAAATACATATAAAGATGAAAAAGGCATTTTATATACTTATCAGCCTGCTGGTATGTGCGCTGACTGTTCATGCTCAAGGAATAAAAGTTACCGGTAAGGTTATTGATAATACAACAAACGAGGCAATAATCGGCGGATCTGTACTTGTCAGAGGTACAAACACTGGTACAATTACCGATTTAGACGGAAATTTTTCTATTACGGTTTCTTCCCCAAATGCTGTTTTGGTTTTTTCTTATGTGGGAATGCAAACAAAAGAAATCACCGTGGGGGAAAAAGTATCCGGATTAACAATAACCCTTTCTCCTGAAACAAAATTACTGGAAGAAGTAGTCGTGGTTGGTTTTGGCACACAAAAGAAAGTCAATTTAACTGGGGCGGTAAAATCCATTGATAATAAAGTCTTTGAATCACGACCGATTGCAAACGCAGTACAGGGCTTACAGGGAGCTATTGCCGGGTTAAACATCACGAACGATTATGGTGGTGCCCCCGGGCAAAAAATGCAAATCAATATCCGCGGTGTCGGAACCATCGGTACAGGTTCAAATGCTGCCCCGCTCATTCTGATTGATGGGATTGAAGGTGATTTATCTTCTATCAACCCTAACGATATTGAAAATATCTCGGTATTGAAAGATGCCGCAGCTGCAGCCATTTATGGTTCAAGGGCTCCTTTTGGCGTAATCCTGGTAACCACGAAATCAGGAGTAGAGCAAAAAACCCAATTTACTTATACCGGAAACGTACGCATTTCCAACCCCGTCAGTGTACCTGATGTAGTTGACTCCTATACTTACGCGCTAATGGTTAATGATGCTTATTCCAACGCCGGAGGAAACCCTCCTTTCAGCGCGGCACATATCAATAAAATTCTCCGATATCAGCGCGGTGAACTTCCATACGGAATTGAAAAAGCTGAAGGAGTAAACGACTGGGCATGGAATCAACGGAGCTATGGAAATACCGACTGGTATGACGTGCACCTGAAATCATTCACCTACTCTCAGGAACACAATTTCAGCGTACGCGGAGGTGCAAACACGACCAGCTACTTCCTTTCAGCCAATTATTTAGGACAGAACGGACTTTTCACCTATGCAGATGAACACTACAACCGGCTTTCAATAAACGGGAAATTGAACGTTAAACTTACAGATAATCTGCACTTGAGCTGGAACACCCGTCTCTTAGATACTTCCAATGACAAGCCCTCGTCACTAAATGATTTATTCTATCACAACCTGGGCAGACGTTCTCCTCTGATGCCGGTATATATGCCAAATGGTGACTTTAACAAAGAATCACTTATCCCTGCTTTGTTGTATGGAGGCCGGAATATCACTAAAAATCAATTGTTCTACAATCAGGCACAATTTACTTTTGAACCTCTAAAAAACTGGAAAATCTATTTTGACTTAGGAAGCCGCATCGAAAAACCAAATGAAAGCAGGCAATTCAATAAGCTATCCTATGTATTACCGGATGGTAGTCAGAATTATTTCCCGGTACTCGAAGGAGTATCCGATAAGAGTGAAGTCAATGAAGACGGTACTATAACCAGACAGCCGGCTGCCGGAACAAACTACTATGAACGTGCTTTAGGTCATGTGAATTACCTGAACACCAATTTACGTACTGATTATGAGATAAAAAGAGGCAATCATTATTTTAAGGCACTCGCGGGAATGCAGGAAGAATATTATTATACCGAAAAAATACGTGCAGCTTCTGATAACATCACGCTCGAAAGCAGACCGTTCTTACCTTTGGGAGCAGGAACGAATCCCCGTATGTCAGAAAAAAAAGCTGATTGGGCGAATTTAGGATTTTTCGGACGTCTAAACTATGCTTATGCCGACCGTTATATGTTAGAAGTAAACCTGCGTGCAGATGCCGCTTCACGTTTTCCTTCTCATCAGCGTTGGGCTACGTTCCCATCTGTTTCCGCCGGATGGAATATTGGTCAGGAAGAATTCTGGAAAGACCTCTACGATGCGGGATTTGAGATGGTTAAACTGAGAGGTTCTTATGGTGTACTGGGAAATCAGAATACCCCTAATTTCTATCCTTATTTTCAATACATGAATTCCAAAGGAGGCGGATTTATAATTGGTGGAGCTGAAGCAACAATTTTACCCGGGCCAGAACCATTCGCAACTTCCTTAACCTGGGAAAAAATTGAAAACGCCGGAGTCGGCATTGATTTTGGATTCTTTTCAAACCGTTTTAGTGCCAGTTTCGACTGGTATCAACGGATGACACGTGACATGGTTGGACCGGCCAAATCACTCCCGGCTATTTATGGTGCTGAACCTCCCAGAACAAATAACGCGGAACTTCAGACACGCGGATGGGAAATGGAAATAAGCTGGCGTGATCGTATTGGTAAAGACATCAGCTATTTTGTTACCGCTACATTAAGCGATTATGAAAGCATTGTTACAAAATATGATACGCCGGATGGTGCACTTGGAAATTATTTTCCGGGTAAAAAGTTAGGTGATATCTGGGGTTATCAGGTAGAAGGTATCGCGAAAAGTGACCAGGAAATGGAAGCATGGCTTAGCCATACCTCTCAGTCTGCTCTTGGTAAGAACTGGGGAGGTGGTGACCTGATGTACAAAGACCTTGATCATAACGGGAGCGTGAATGATGGCGGTATTTCTATCTATGATTGTGGTGACTTGCGTGTAATTGGTAACGGAACACCCCGTTATGCATTTGGTCTGACTACAGGAATTAGCTGGAAGTTTATTGATTTATCGTTGTTTTTCCAGGGAATAGGAAAAAGAGATGTATTCTTTAATAACAGTGCTACTTTCTTCGGATTTGCCGGCGAATGGCAACGTTCACTTTACGTGGCTCACCTGGATTATTTCCGTTATGCCGGCGATCCGCTGGGTGCTAATCTCGATTCATATTATGGCCGACTTCGTACCGATGGAAACAATATTAAGGTAAGTGATCGCTTCCTGCAAAACGCAGCCTATATTCGGCTGAAAAACGTGCAAGTCAGCTTTACGCTGCCTAAAACAGCAGCTTTATCAAAACACATTCAAAAGGCACGGTTCTATGTTACCGGAGAAAATCTGTTAACCCTGACCAAACTGCGTATTTACGACCCTGAAGCCATTGGTAGCGCTATCAGTGCTTATGGCCCGGGAAAAACTTATCCGATGTACCGTATTTTTGCAGCAGGTCTGGAAATAACATTTTAAACAATAACGAGAAACTCATCTAATAAATAGTCAAAATGAAAAAAACAGTCTATATAACGCTCGCCACACTTGCACTCTTTTTCTCTTCCTGTGAAGACTTTCTGCAACGTGAACCGCTGGATTTTGGAAATGATAAGGCTTTTTTCAAAACAGTGGAGGACATGATGATATACAACAACACCTTTTATGCTCTTTTTCCTGACATCGAATCAGGTGCATGGGGAGGAATATACATGTATGACAATAACAGCGACAACCAGGTTGGACCTTCAGCCAATAACCTATTTTATAAAGGAGATAAATATACTCCGCTGACAATAAATTCGGAATGGAAATTTGACAATATCAGAAACCTGAATTTCTTTATCAATACAATTAAAGAAAGAATGCAGGCAGGCTCTATTGCAGGCTCTCCTGAATTGATTAATCATTATTTAGGTGAAGCTTATTTTTTCAAAGCATACGAATATTTCCGCTTACTCCGCAACCTGGGTGATGTCCCCATCGTCAATGAGGTGTTAAGTGAGAATTACGATGAATTGATTGCTGCCAGTAAACGTGCTCCCCGAAATGAAGTTGCACGCTATATCCTGAATTTGCTGGATCAATCGAATAATCTCATGATGCAAAAAGCCCCTCAAACCGGCCGTCTCAGCAAAGATGCCGCCCTGCTTCTGAAAGCGCGTGTTGCATTATTCGAAGCTACCTGGGAAAAATACCACCAGGGAACAGCCTTCGTACCGGGAAATCCAAAATGGGTTGGCGCCGCCACCTATCCTAATTTTTCCTTTGCCGGCGGGACGATACAATCGGAATATAATTTCTTCTTCGAACAGGCCATCGCTGCAGCCGACAGTGTAGCATCGAAACGAACTTTGTATCCAACCTACATTGAATTATTCAATGACATCAAAGGAACTGTTGTAGGA
>JAQVNN010000056.1:0-9728 GCA_028703105.1 Paludibacter sp.
ATTATATGGCAAAGAAAACAGTTGCAGCCAAGAAAAGAGTCGTAAAAGTAGATGGTGTAGGTCAATTACACGTTCACTCTTCTTTCAACAACGTAATCGTGACTCTTACCAATGGCGATGGTCAGGTAATCTCATGGTCTTCGGCCGGTAAAATGGGATTCCGCGGATCAAAGAAAAATACACCGTATGCAGCTCAGATGGCTGCTCAGGATTGTGCAAAAGTAGCTTTCGATTTAGGTCTTCGTAAAGTGAAAGCGTATGTAAAAGGACCGGGTAATGGTCGTGAATCTGCCATTCGTACCGTGCATGGTGCAGGAATTGAAGTAACCGAAATTGTTGACGTTACACCACTTCCACATAATGGCTGTCGTCCACCGAAGCGTCGCAGAGTTTAATTTGAATGTCAGACAATCTGAAAATTTTAAAATAAATTCATCCCGCTGAAGCAGTTTTAACTGAATTGAATTGCGTTTAAACCTCTCAGCAATTGCGGCCTTTTCAGTAGAAACACAGAAGCATAAAATAAAAAATATAAAACAATGGCAAGATATATCGGACCAAAATCAAAAATTGCCCGTAAATTCGGTGAAGCTATATTCGGACCGGACAAAGTACTGTCGAAAAAGAATTATCCTCCCGGACAACACGGAAACAACCGTCGTAAAAAAACTTCTGAATATGGAATTCAGTTGCGCGAGAAACAAAAAGCTAAATACACTTATGGCGTATTGGAAAAACAATTCCGCAGGATGTATGAAAAAGCTCAAAGTAATCCAGGTGTTACAGGGGTAATTTTACTTCAACTATTGGAATGTCGTCTTGACAACATCGTATATCGTCTGGGATTTGCTCCTACACGCGCCGGTGCACGTCAGTTAGTTGGACACAAACACATCACAGTTGATGGTAAAGTAGTAAATATCCCGTCTTATCATGTTCGCCCGGGTCAGGTAGTGTCTGTACGTGAGAAAGATAAGTCGATGCAGGTAGTTGCTGAGTCACTGAATGGATTCAACCATTCAAAATATCCCTGGATTGAATGGAATGAATCTTCGATGGCAGGAACACTCATTCATATCCCTGAACGGGAAGATATTCCTGAAAATATTAAAGAACAATTAATCGTTGAGTTGTACTCTAAATAATAAGTGAAATCATGGCTATATTAGCATTTCAAAAACCCGATAAGGTAATCATGTTGGAAGCTGACAATTTTCACGGAAAGTTTGAATTTCGTCCGCTGGAACCAGGTTACGGTATTACCATTGGTAATGCATTGCGCCGCATTCTTTTATCTTCGTTGGAAGGCTTCGCAATAACTGCAATTAAAATTGAAGGCATAGATCATGAGTATTCAACCATTCCCGGTGTGATTGATGATGTTACCAATATTATCCTCAATCTTAAACAAGTTCGTTTTAAACAAGTTGTTGAAGACATTGAAAATGAAAAGGTAACGGTTAATGTTTCTGGGAACTCTGTGCTTAAGGCCGGCGACATCGGAAAGTATTTCTCCGGTTTCGAAGTGTTGAATCCTAACCTGGTAATCTGTGAAATGGATGAAACGGCAAGTTTCCAGATGGACATTACCGTAAACAAAGGCCGGGGATACCAGCCCGCAGAGGAAAACAAAGTTCCCAACGGAGAATTAAGTATAATTCCTATCGATGCTATCTTTACCCCGATTAAGAATGTAAAATACTCGATTGAAAATTTCCGTGTTGAACAGGTGACTGACTATGAGAAGCTGGTAATTGAAATAGATACAGATGGCTCTATTCATCCGAAAGAGGCTTTGAAAGAAGCTGCTAAAATACTGATACATCATTTCATGTTATTCTCTGACGAGAAGATTTCTCTTGAAGTCGTGGAAGCAGAAACTAATGATGATTTCGATGAGGAATTCCTGCATATGCGCCAGTTGCTCAAGACTAAGCTTACTGACCTTGAACTATCTGTTCGTGCGTTGAATTGCTTGAAAGCAGCTGATGTAGAAACATTGGGACAATTGGTAAGCTATCATCGTCATGATTTGTTGAAATTCCGCAATTTTGGTAAAAAATCGCTTACTGAATTAGAGGAAAAACTGGAAAGCTTGAATCTATCCTTCGGAATGGATATTGCCAAGTATAAAATAGATAAAGACTAAAAGGAAATGAGACACAATAAAAAATTCAATCACTTAGGCCGAAAATCGGCTCACAGGAAATCCATGTTGGCTAACATGGCTGTTTCACTTATTCAGCACAAAAGAATTACAACGACGCTTGCAAAGGCAAAAGCCTTGCGTGTATATGTAGAACCGCTGTTGACAAAATCAAAAGAGGATACAACCAATTCACGCCGTACCGTTTTCAGCTATCTGCAAAACAAGGAGGCTGTTACTGAACTTTTCCAGAACATCTCTCAAAAAATTGCCGATCGTCCGGGTGGATATACCCGCATCCTGAAAACTGGTCTTCGTTTAGGTGATAATGCCGAAATGTGTATCATCGAGCTTGTTGACTATAACGAAAACATGCTGAAGGAAAAAACAACCAAGAAAGCTGCCCGTACCCGTCGTTCTTCGGCTGCTAAGAAGGCTGCTGATGCAGCTCCGGTTGCAGCTGCTCCTGCTAAAAAAGCAGCTGCCGCTAAAGAGGAAGTAAAAGAAGAAGCGCCGGTTGTGGAAGAAGCTGTTGTAGAGGAAGCTCCTGCAGTTGAAGAGGCTCCTGTAACAGAGGAAACTCCGGCTGAAGAAGAAAAAGCCGAATAGTATATTTGGTGATTTTTTTAAGTTATTTGACAAGAGTGTTGGCTTATGCTGACGCTCTTGTTTTTTGTTGAAAACTGAAGGGATGTCGTGAAAGGCGCTTCTTGCTTTTTTGACAACTAATTCGTAGCTTTGTCACGCTCTTTCTGAGAATCCTGATGATGGATGGTTTTCTATTTATAATAAGAGCAATAAACTTAATAACCAATAACCATTTAAAATTATTTTTATGAAGAATCAAATTAAACTGTTTGAAGAAAAGAAAGTTCGTACCGCCTGGGACGAAGAAAGTGAAGAGTGGTATTTTTCTATCGTAGATGTGGTGGAGGTGCTTACTGACAGTCCCAACCCGCGAAAGTACTGGAGTGTGTTAAAAACCAGGCTAAAAAAGGAAGGAAGTGAGTTGGCTACAAATTGTAGTCAACTGAAAATGCAATCGGCAGATGGCAAGTTTTACAAAACCGATGTGGTTTCCACAGAGCAGCTTTTCCGCTTGGTTCAATCCATTCCATCCCCAAAAGCTGAGCCATTTAAGCTGTGGATTGCACAGGTTGCCAAAGAACGCTTAGATCAATTGCAGGATCCGGAATTATCCATTAATCAGGCCATGATGGATTACAAGCGCTTAGGCTATTCGGATAGTTGGATTAATCAACGCCTGAAAAGCATTGAAATTCGGAAAGATTTAACTGATGAGTGGAAATCGCGCGGATTGAAAGAAGGGTTGTATTTCGCCACCCTGACAGACATTATTTATAAAACATGGGCAGATAAAACAGCCAAAGAATACAAGCAATATAAAGGTTTGAAAAAGGAGAATCTGCGCGACAATATGACGAATGCCGAGTTGGTGTTGAGTATGTTGGCAGAACTCTCGACCAAACAAATATCTGAAACCAGCAATCCTGATACGATGGACGAACATGCACAGGTAGCAAAGCAAGGCGGAGAAATTGCCCGCAATGCCAGGATGGAATTAGAAGCAAAAACCGGTAAGTCGGTTGTTTCGCCACTGAATGCGAAAAAGGGATTGCTAAAAAATATAATAAATGAAATAGAAGGTTAAATATTAAACTGTAAGATGATTAACCCGAAACCCACTCCCCAATGAAAAACCCCTCTTCCTCCCTCGTCATCGAATTATACGATCTGAAGGTTTTCCCCGAATCGAAGAAACAATTCGGCCGGGTAGTCACTACCCAAACACTTAGTGAGGACGACATCATCCGGCGAATTACTGAACGGAGCTGCTAACTGCATTCGTCAACCATCAAAGTCGCGCTGGAACTGTACAGAGAAATGGCCGAAGAACAGCTGCTCAACGGAGCTTCTGTGACTATGGGGCCGGCTATATTCAAACTGGGCATGTATGGCACCTTCAATACAAACGAAGCAAAGTGGGATTCTGATATGCATAAAATTGAGTTGCAGGTAACGCCCTTAGCTTCTTTCAACCGGAAACTCGAAGAAGTCAATGTCGTTATCAGGGGTGGTGCGCAGGTTGGGCCATGTATCAATACTTTTCACGATCAGATAACGGGTACAACGAATGGGTGTATCAGTCCGGGTGGTGCGGTGAAGTTGGAAGGGAAACATATGAAAATAGCAGGCAATCACAAATCGAATGGCATCGAACTGGTACATGTTGAAACCGGTACTGTCTGGAGAATTCCAACTAACACGCTTCCGGCTAATTATTCGCAGAAAGTAATTTTTTTAGCCCCGGCTGATCTCCTCCCCGGAGAATACTTGCTTAAACTTACGACCCAGTATTCCAATCGCAGTACCCTCGTTGTCGAGCCACGGACTGTCATGCCTTTAGTCAACCCGATTGTATCCTGAAATACGAATCGTTCGATATTCACGTATTCGGTTGCTGACACTTCTCTATGTGCTTATCGAACGATGTACATCGTTCAATGTTCGAATAAGAAAGCTCAATCTGTTGTCATTGGTAAGTGAACATGGTTCGCATAGATAATATGCAGTCATTTACAATACGAAATTTAATCTCTCAATTTGCATTTATCAACAATTTTAAAAATGTATAATTGATTTTCAGCACATTAACCTGTTGATAACTTGTGTTTATAAGTTGTTGATATAAACAGGTCAAAAAATTTGGAGAACTTATATTTTGTGATATATATTTGCATCACAAGCTTAGGCTTGCAACATAAATAAATATGTTGAACGTTCTTTGAATTACTGAAACATCAAAAAGGTCAACTGTTAAAACTGAACCCGGATGCAAAATTGAATGCATGGTTTGTGCAGAGAGTCGAAGGCCTGTGATTTGCTGTTCATCTTCAAAACCGTAAGCGTAAGCGAGCGGAGAAATGAACAACAGAACATGGTTGAAACTGTTTGCCGGAACATAATTCTTTTTTGTGTCAGACTCACAATCAATTGGGCGTTTGAATAAAACGCTGCCTGTCTATAGCAGACAGGAAAGCCGGGTAATCGGGAATGGAATACGATCGGAAGGGATTCGTCGCTTTCATGGATTCCAGTTTGCGTGCCGGGAACTAATAAGTTTCCGGAATCACAGCAAAAATTCCAGACGATGCAGCACAAAAAATTAAAAGTCACGGCTTTAGTATTCAGGAAAATTTCAGTCGTATGGGTAACACCGTAAGACTACCCCAAAACAAGCAATTGTAATGGAAAGTTTACCTGATTTGCCAGCACATCATTCTCCAACTACGGAGAAGATAAGGCTAAACGACCGACCGGAGTTAAAAATGAATCATGCAGGTTTTTGTTGCTTAAAAACCGGCACGAAACGTGAAATTCCACCTGATGCAATAAACAGTAATCAAAGTAAACAACATACGCATTTATGTTCAGAGAGGGTACCTGCACAGGTGCCCTCTCGCTTTTTTTTAAGACAGTTGTAACGTATTTTTTTCTAAATTGTTGTGTAATAATAGGAAATGATGTAAATTTGCACAGTTTTTCTTGGTATTATTTTATGAGTAGAATATTTCTCGTGGTTGTAATATAAACAGACTAAAGTAAAACTTTTTTTATTTTTATTTAACGGATGTTGCTTAATGTAAAAATAAATGAATATATTTGAACTGTTTTCTATTGTTTACGTATGAGTAAATAACCTGATTTTATGAAAAAAATATTATCATCGATTTTTGTTTCCCTTGTCTTGTCCCGGGTAATCTTAGCTGCAAATTTTGATTCTCCGGCCGACGTGGTTTTTGTGAATACAGGACTGATGAATGTTCATACAGGAGGGATAAATGGAGTAGCTATGTATGTTCCTTTTGGTATGCGTTGCACGGGAGCTGATGCCAGCGTGATATTGAACGGGCAGTTAAATCTGGGTGGAAATTTTTATCAGGATGCTTTAACTCCTGCTTTTAAAATAGACGAAACCACGACCACTTCTGTGCCTTATTCTACAGGCATATTCAGGTTTGTCAAGTATTGGAACCAACCTCGTTTAATCACATCAGATAATTTAGAGACGACCTATGACCGTGGTGATAGTTATATAGCTTTTCCCCATGTTCGTATTGCCACGAACGATACGCTTGTGCTTCAGGCGAAAATGGGGATGGATGCGTTAACGATTAAACGCGAGTCCGCGTCAACAGGTGGCGTTATCCTTAAGTCGGACCGATATGGGGATAATGTTTACGACGCTTCACTTCGTATTACCGGTTCAGGTAAATCAACTGATCTTGTTGATGTCGGTTCGGTGGTAGTTGAACGAGAAATGTCATATTACAGAAGTATTTCAGGTGAACATAAGCTGTTTGGCTTTGCTTCACCTTTTAATAACACTCAACTTTCAGGTTATTTTGCCGGAAACTGGGTGCGTCGTCCGATCGCTGATCCTGAAACAGGGCATACGAGATATATTTTTGGCAATGAACAGGACAATTCAGGTGTGATTTTGCCGAGTCAGTATATTTATAATCCGCTCGAAGAATTAAAACCTGCGCAGGCATATCTAATCAGACCTCGTCCTGCTGGCTTTAACTATCAGGATTTACGTGATCAGAACGGGTTGAGTGTCACGGATGCGGAAGTAGATGCTTATGATCAGACTAAGTTTGCTTTTAATGGCAAGGTGTATGAACTTCCGGAATATGAAGAACAGCTTTTTGCCGAGGATAGTTTGTTCAGAAGTCCTTATATTACAGGAACTACCTCCACGATAAATTGGCTTATCGGGAACTCTTATACGGCGCCAATCGGAACAAAACAACTCATTGACGCGATGGGGGCAAGCCCGTTGCGTTTTTCTCCTTATATCTGGGTCTATCCTGCTGGTTCTTCTACCTATCAAAGCTATAAAATTTCAGGGAACGACAATGTTCAGGTGCTGGATTTAGAAGAAATCCCGGCTATGAGTATTTTTATGATCAGGGTTTTAAGCGGTACGAATCCCGGAAAATTTGCTGTAACCAGAGATATGCAGCGTCATGCTCCTGTTACGCACAGTATCCCTATGAAAGCTAAAGCCCGGGGAAAGGTAAATGCTACCTATAATAACCAGGTGACATTTAAAGTTATGCCTGCTGATAACATATGGAATTTTGACCTGGCTGCTATCGGTTTGCGTGCAGATGCCAGTTTAGGTGCAGATGGCTATGATATGACAAAGGTTTCTACTACTGCAGATGTCTTTCAATTGTATTCTTTATCTTCTGCAAATACCAAATTGTCGGCCAATGCTGTGCCAACCGAAACCTCAAGTGTCAAGCTTTGTTTTCGCCCCGTTAGTGATACTACGGAGTTTCAACTCGAAGCCAGTCATTACGAAACATTGAGTACAGAAGGAATTTGGCTGGAAGATACCAAAACAGATACCATTTTTGATGTCGGAAACCTCAACAGTTATAGCTTTATCAGTGAACCTGGAGATAATGAAGAGCGCTTTATTGTTCATTTTGTTGATCCGGGTTCGACGGGTTTAAATGAAGACCTTTATAAACGAGCACTCAGCGTGTATATGTTGAATGACGTTTTGATTGTAAAAAATTTGTTAGCCGAGGATGTCGGGTCCTTAATTTCGCTGTTCGATGGATCGGGACGTCTAATCAAGACACATGTTGTTGAACGTTCTCCTCAACTTGAGATCCCATTTAATTATTTACCGGGTGTTTATATTATTCAGTTAAAGGGAACACGGCTTCTTACGGATAAATTTTTAAGGCAATAGGTTGAATAATATTACAATAAATGAAGACTAATATCATACATGTATTGATTGTCGCGATTATTCTGGTTGTCGGATTCTCTGTTTTTACCATCATTCAGGATATCAGTTCATCCGGAGATATCCGCTATGATAAAGACAGAATGTTAGTCGTAGGGAAACAATATCTGCCCAAGACACCTGATAATTATGCAAATCAGACTAAATTCCCTGTTTATAAAGGAGCAAACCGAAATAAATTAGCGACAATTAAAAATAAGGTAAAAAATCCCGGTACTTTAGAAGAACGATCTTCTTTTGAAATAACCACAAACTATTCAAACTATAATGCAACGGGCGGAATAATGGTGAAAAACAAAGCCATTGTAGCATCCGGCAGAAAAGCAGAAAACGTGCATGTTGATTATAACAGACACAACTTTATATCTTCCAATATTGCAACGCCTTTTTCAAAAAATGTCAGTATAAATTCTGAAAGGAGTATCGCAGATGCATCGCTTGAGGGCAGTAATCTTGCTGGTGGCGGCATGCTCCAGGGAAGTGATGCGATGCTGAAAGCTTTTGGAGGAGATGACGAAGGAGATGATTTTGAAATAGGAGGTGGAACCGAAAATGAAGATTTTTATAATGATGTCCCCGTAGGGGATGGCCTTTATATTATGCTGATGCTGGCTTTAATCTATGCATTTATAAAAGTGAGAAAATATAATATGTTTCAAAATAATCTTAATTGATAATAAAAACACATACAATATGAAAAAGTTTTTTCTTTTTTTTATACTGCTTACAGTAGCATTTAATGCCACAATTCAGGCTCAGGTTACTATCGGATCTAACGCCGAACCAGATGCCAATGCTGTCCTTGATTTACAAAGTGCAACAAAAGGATTGTTGTTGCCGCGTGTAGTGCTTAAAGCCACAAATGATCCGTCGCCAACCAGTACTCATACTGCCGGTCTGACAGTTTACAATACCTCGGTTTCACCTAAAAGCATTCCTTTTGAGTACTATGTATCACCAGGTTTGTATTATAATGATGGAACGAAGTGGATCAGAATGGCACTGGGTTTTTCAAACTGGTTTTATATGCCATCGGTATCTTTCGATACTTCTGTAACTGCTTACGGTCTTAAGAAGGATTTATATAAACTTTATTGTTCGCAGTTTCAAAATCCGATGGTGAAAAGTGATGGTGCACCCGCTTCAGTTCCTTATATCCTGAAGGCTACTGATCTTTACTATTATATTACTGAATACGATACTAACGTGTTTGGCAAAATCAGTATTGATGCCAATGGAGTGATGACGTATGATGTTATTGGTAGTGCATCGGATTGTTCATTCATAAATATCGTGTTTGTACTGAAATAGATTAAGCAAAGCCTTCTTCGGTTTGGCTTATATTGTCTTAATTAGCCATCTGTAAAAGATAAACGATGAAAATATTATCTCCAGAACATAAACAAAAAAGCACAGGGTTGAGAAATTACATGCAACTGCTGGTTTTGCTAATGTTTATCTTGTCCGGTAGCATTACAGCTCAGACAACTGTTACAAAACATTTATACTTGTCGGATCCTTCTCAGTCACTCGACAGAATTGATCCTGTTGCGACGTTGGATAATACAACATCCTCAACTGGCAGATTGCAGGCTGTTGCAGATGGTATTGTTCCTGTATCAACTACAACAGCACAGTCGAACAGCACAAGTTCGTTGTCTTTCTCTCACACGGTGTATTCGGGCGATAACAGGTTGTTGATGGTGGGGATTTCAACAGGGGCTTCCTATA
>JAQVNN010000056.1:9828-14874 GCA_028703105.1 Paludibacter sp.
CGGCTCCATTTACGACAACAGCTGTTTTTACTCAAACTCCGGCTTTATGCAATCCGCTAACCATTAAAGCAGAACAAACTGTCAACGTTGGTGTTTACCTGACTGTTCTCAGCGGTTCGATGCCTGCCAATCCTGATATTACAGTTAATTTGAAATATGGTTCCACAGTATTTGCAACATCATCGGATCCAAGTTACAACAGCGCTACAGGCTTACTTACATTCTCCGGAACATTTTATTGGGATGTTTCCATCCCTGCCGGACAACCTATTGTTGCAGAGATTATTACATACCAATCCGGCGTAAGTTTTCAGATTGATTACGACAGTCAGACAAGACCTTCAAAACTCAGTTTGCCTGTTTCTACATACGTCAACATTGACTCCTATCAGGTGTATAATGCAGCTTATCCTGCGGGTTCTGTAATATCAAGTGCAGAACCGGGTAAAACCGTTTATTTGCGGGCAGTGGTATCAGATCCTTTTGGTGCCAATGATATCACCGGGATGACAATTGCGATGCCATCACCTCTTGGAACGGTAAATGCAACCTCAGTTGCTACTTCAGGTTGCACCAGGACGTATGAATATGCATGGAATACAACAGGCTTCAATGTAAATACCTATTCATTGCCTGCAACAGCTAAGGAAGGCTACGAAAATACAGTTACACATATTTTCCCTCTGACCTTTGACCTGTGTAACGAGGTTGGTACGCCGGTATTTGTCCTGGGTGTTTCTTCTTCGCGTTGTAAGGGGGCAGGAAGCGTAACTTATTCAGCTACTTCAGCAAATTCTACCGGAATGAGTTATAGCTTAGATGCAACCAGCTTAGCCGCGGGAAACACTATCAATATTTCTACCGGGCAGGTAACTTATGTTGCTGGCTGGCATGGAACTTCTGTCGTGACAGCTACGGCGACAGGTTGTATGGGACCAAAATCATCCACGCACACGATAACTACCAATGAATTGGTGACAACTCCTGTATTCGTTTTGGGGGAAAGCTCAAATCGTTGTAAAGGAGCGGATGTTGTAAGTTATACGGCAACTGCTGAAAATGCGACAGGCATAACTTATACCCTTGATGCTACGAGCTTATCCGCAGGAAATAGCATCAACAGTTCAACAGGCGTGGTAACTTATGTAGCGGGGTGGAGTGGAAATTCTGTTATCACTGCTTCAGCTTCTGGTTGCGGCGGCCCGTTAACGGCAGCTCATACAGTAAAGACTAATTCGGTAATTGCTGTGGCAGATTATATAACCGGTACCGAGTCAAGTGCCATTATTATGAACGTATTGTCGAATGATATCTGTGATGTTAATCCTTCAACTTTAACCATTGTTACATCGCCTCAAAATGGTACTTTGCAAATGGGCTCTGGTGGTCAGATAACCTATTTGCCTTTTGTCGGTTTTTCAGGTAATGATGAGTTTGTTTACAGTGTTTGTAATAGCAGTATTCCGCAGGAATGTGATAGTGCCATCGTTTACATCACCGTTGAGCCTGCGCTGGACGATGCTTGTTCTGAAGCAACACGTAGTAAAACATATTATTTACCTTTTCCCGAAAATGAGAAACAATTGAGAAAATCGCTCATTAGTTCTGCCTCAACAAATTCACTTACAGGAAATGTAAGGAGTATTATCACCATAAAAATTCCCTATCCGGGTGTTGTGATTACTTACGACCATTGGGAAGATGGATACGAAGCGGATATTACCCGCCCAACTCAAACAACGACCCTGGTTTGGGGCGATGGGAATTTACGGAATGGTGTTGCGCCCGGATATCCGAATGACATCATTCCTCCAGGAGGCTATATCACCATTGATAATCAGTTTGTGTATAATCCGAGGAACCCTTCCGATGTGGTGTTTGATGGGAAAGACAAACTCTTTACTACAGGAGATGTTGTTATTTCGAAGATAACAGGAGATGCCGGATTTGTAAGTAGTATTCCGCTGTTTAATGTTCAGAATATAAAAACACCCGTCTTGGATGTAACCCGTTTCGGAACCTATTTTATTATTCCATTCGGGGAAAATATAACCTTAGGTAGTACAGCTGCATTTAAATATACAGGCGTATTTATCAGAGCATCAAAAAATGGAACGGAAGTGAATCTGGATTATAACGCTGATGGAGTTTTTGATGTCTCTCAGGTGTTGAATGAAGGAGAAGTCTGGTTGTATGATGGTACAGCTTCTACTCCCGGTTATTCAGGAGATGTTAATCAGGCAAATGATATTAAAGCAGGAGCTGTGATTACCTCAAATTATCCTGTTGGCGTTGATATGCTGTTTGGTGGGATTGATTATTATGGGACCCGAAATATTCCGATTTTACCTGGCCAGTTCTACAGTAATTCCTATTATACGCCCATTTATACAACTACGCCAACCAATTCAGATCCGATAATTAATTCGCCGACTTATATTTTCTTTACCAATAGTCATAACAGCCCTGTAACAGTAAACTGGACAAATAAAACAACATCAGGATCAGTAGTGGTTCCCGCGAATGGTTATCAATATTATCCGATTCCCTATAGCAATACTCCTACCGGGTATAAGTTTGAAAGTGAGGGAGGAGAAACATTTACTGCTGTTGCTGTGTTAGATGCGGATGCAGATGGAGCTTCTTACGATTGGGCATTTAACCTGATCCCAACCAATAAACTGACGGAGTTTTCGAGCATTGCCTGGGCCCCCGGTTCTAACGACTTGTCGGGGAACTATAATCCTGTTTGGGTGACTCCTACTGCGAATACGACCTTATACATTAAATATGATGGAAATCTCACGGATAATTCTCCGACAATTAGCCCTTGTGGACTGCCTTATGACATTGCGGTTCCGCTGAGTTACCTGGATTCTTACCGCATTTATGATGATTCGGATAATGACCAGTCAGGAGTCGCGATTTATACTTGTGACGGCGTAACTTTTGCTGCTGTATGGGGTCAGGATTCATATGCCAAAAATTCGACAACTCCTACGGGTTCTCCTGCTCAGGACGTGGGTTATTATATGGAACCGCGATGCTTGCGGCAATTAGTTTTTGCTAATGACGATTATGTGGTGACGGATCCTGAGATGTCTATTATTATTGGGGTTGCTTCTAATGATTTTGGATTCCTTACTACCGTAAATAAAAATTCAATTAACACAGTTGGCTTGCTGCAACCGCAAAATGGCTCTGTAAGCGTTAACCCGGAGGGGACGATCACTTATGTGCCTAATCCCGGATTTGAGGGAGTGGATACTTTTGAATATAGTGTCTGTTCTACGGATTATCCGAATTTATGTGACATAGGCTTGGTAACAGTACGTGTGACTGATTGTGCAAGTAGTTCTTCTGAGAATTTGATCACAGGTGTCGTCTTTGTCGAACAATTACCGGATGACGGAAATTATGATGGAGAAGGTCTTGCTGCAGGTGTACAGGTGGATTTGTATGCTGATATTAATTGTAACGGAATAGTCGATTCCGACGAAGGTGTAATATATTCTACTGTAACAGATCTTTCCGGAAATTATACTTTCAGCGTGAGAAATGGCTATAGTGCTATGGATAAGTTTACCACCGTCTCTCTTTCCGGTAATAACGGCGGAATAGACTGGAGTTCAAACTGGATTGAACAAAGCGATGATGGGAATGTAAATGCCGGTTATGTTCGTATCATGCAGGATGCTGTTTCTGATGGAGATAGTTATGCCATACGTTTGTCCGGGGATAACGAAGATGCAAGAGGTATATCACGCTCAATGGCTTTTAGCGGCGCCACCTCAGCAGCATTAAGGTTCAGATATAGAAGACAAGGATTGAATAACCAGGGTGAGGCATTGCAGGTGCTGGTGAATGGTTCCCAGGTGTTATCTTTTAATGATGGAGATAATGTGGGTACGGATGTAAATTATCACCATGTTGTTTATCCGTTGGCATCATTTAATGGAAACGGAACGAATACGATTCTCTTCCGCGTGAATAATCTGGTGAATACAGATGATTTCTACTGGATTGACGATGTGGAACTGGTTTACTTTAAAGGAACTGCCTGCTACATTGTTAAAGTTAATCCCTCTAATACCAATGGCGCGTACACTCCTTCAAGTCTTGATTCGAGGAAAGCTCAGTTTACCGGACTGGGTGTCTGTGAACGGTTGAATAATCTTGGTGTCCTGGCTAACCTGGTGTTGTCGGATGATAATGTGAATGCGACAACCGATGTCCCCCTGATAATTAATGTGTTGGAAAATGATGTTATAGGAAAACCTGATCCTTCAACGGTTACAGTGTCAGGCCTTGTTAATCAGCCGGCTCACGGAACAGTAAGTGTCAATAATGATGGTACAATTACTTATACTCCCGATCCGGGCTTTACCGGTGTCGATGATTTTGAGTATCGCGTATGTAGTCTCGAAGATCCGCAAATTTGTGATGTAGGATTAGTTACGGTAACCGTTTCATGTATATCTGTTCCAAAACAGAATACAATTACCGGCATGGTGTTTATTGATGGCGATGTGGATGGTGTTTATGATGCTGGTGAGAAAGGATTTTCGACCGTTGAAGTTCATCTTTATCAGGATGTTAATATGGATGGAGTGTTAGACTCAGGAGATCAGTTGGTGCAAATTCAGAATACTTCGTCAACCGGTTCTTATCGATTTACTATAGATCCTGAAACTACCACTTCCACTTATCTTGATCAGTTTAACGTAAATACAACGGCAAATCAGAGTCATGGAACGGCAAACTGGACAACTTCATGGACGAAGATTGGTGAAACGGGAACTTTCGGTCAAAATGACATCCGGATAACTGCTGCTGATGGTCTCAGGATTCAGACTGTTGCCAATACGGTGAAAGGGGCATACAGAACTGCTAATTTAAGTGGCGCTATCTACGCGACATTGTCGTTCAAATATACAGAATCCGGAATGGACCTGGATGTAAATGATTTCGTAGATGTTGAAATTGCTACATCAGCTTCTCCATCGGAATGGACATTGTTAAAAAGAATTACCGGCGCAAATGGGA
>JAQVNN010000140.1 GCA_028703105.1 Paludibacter sp.
AAGTTTCGTTTCGGCGAATATTTTTTACAAAAGTATAGTTACCTTTGCACACGCGGAAATCGGGGGTATGTTGTTCGGCACCGAAAAGCCGGTTGTACTCACCTCCCGTAGCGACAGTGCCGCAACGAAGTTTAATAGCATCGCGCTGGCATGTCTGATGTAAGATAATTAATGAACTGCAATTGAAGAGGAGATCCTTCACTTCGCTTTGCTTCGTTCAGGATGACAAAAGAGTTATAAAATGGCAAAAAACAGAAGACCACATCCCATTCTCGAGAAAATTCAGATTACCGACATTGCCGCTGAGGGAAAAGCCCTGGCCCGTGTCAATGAAAAAGTAGTTTTTGTACCGCACGTCATTCCGGGTGACATAGTAGACTTACAGGTCACTAAGAAAAAAAACGCATACATGGAAGCACGTGCCATTCGTTTTCATGAATATTCAAAAGAAAGGATAGAACCGATTTGTGAGCATTTCGGCACCTGCGGCGGATGCAAGTGGCAGATGTTGCCTTACAGTCAGCAACTCGCCTACAAACAAAAGCAGGTAGTGGACAATCTGACCCGCATCGGAAAAATAGAACTACCCGATATTACACCCATACTGGGCTCTGAAAGTACAGAATTCTACCGTAATAAACTGGAGTTTACCTTTTCCAATAAAAAATGGCTCACATCGGAAGAGATGAATCTCGGTCAGGAGCAAAACATGAATGGCGTGGGCTTTCACATCCCGGGTATGTTCGATAAGGTACTCGATATTCACAAGTGTTGGCTGCAGGATGATATTTCGAATCAGCTTCGCAATGAAATACGGGATTATGCTTTTAAAAACGAGCTGACTTTCTTCGATTTGAAAAAACAGGAAGGTTTTCTTCGTACCATGATGGTGCGTACAAGTACCACGGGCGAACTGATGCTGATTCTGGTTTTCTTTCATGAAGACAAAGCAGTCAGGGAAGCCTTGCTCCAACACCTGGCGGATACTTTTCCGCAAATCAGTTCTTTGTTGTACATCATCAACTCAAAGGCCAACGACACTATTACCGACCAGGAAGTGTTTGTATTCAAAGGCTCCGATTGCATTTATGAAGACATGGAAGGACTGAAATTCAAAATCGGTCCGAAAAGTTTCTATCAAACGAACTCCAAACAGGCCTACGAGCTTTACAAAATTGCAAGAACTTATGCCGGTCTCACCGGAAATGAAATCGTATATGACTTATATACAGGCACCGGAACGATTGCCAACTTCGTGGCACATCAAGCCAAACAGGTCATCGGTATCGAATATGTCCCCGAAGCAATCGAAGATGCCAAAGAAAATTCACGATTGAACAAAATCGACAATACTTTGTTTTACGCAGGAGACATGAAGGATGTTTTGAATCAGGAATTCATGCTGCAACACGGCAAACCGGATGTGATTATTACCGATCCGCCCCGCGCAGGAATGCACAATGACGTGATTGACGCCATCCTTTTTGCCGCACCCAAACGTGTTGTATATGTAAGCTGTAATCCCGCGACACAGGCACGCGATCTGAGTCTGCTCGACAAAGCTTACCGAGTTACCAACGTTCAGCCGGTGGATATGTTCCCGCACACCCACCATGTAGAAAACGTGGTACTGATGGAAATCAGGAAGTTCCCGCACACGTCGGTGCAAATGCCCTGATGTTTTTATAAACAACCGGCAACGGGTAATCTTTACTACAATCACACTTGTCATCCTGAATGAAGCGAAGTATAGTGAAGGATTTCCTATAAAATTGGATATTGATAAAATGATTTAAATATCGTTGAAATGTTGCAGGACATCATCGTCATATTAATTATCACAGTTGCCGTGGCATATACCCTATATTCCGTGGTTAAATCGTTGCGCTCAAAAAGCACCTCAAATTGCGATGATTGTATCGGTTGCGACATCAAACATGAAATTCTGAAAAATTACGAAAAGAGCAAGCAAAAGGAACCGTTTCATTGCGATGATTTCAAAAAACGATGAAACACCGGCATAAGGAAAAACTACACACCCAGACTGCCGGCTTCCAGAGGAAGTCAACTGAGGAATCTGATTTTCAACTCCTGATTCGCATTATTTATTTTTCAACTTTGAGTGGTTTAGTAATTTATAAATAAAGACAGTTTTCCCGTATATATTCCATTACCTCTGCACTCAACCACCCGGAAACATCCTCTCCTTTTTGAATCATTTCCCGAATTTTGGTTGAAGATATATCATA
Organism: Paludibacter sp.; assembly: GCA_028703105.1. Taxonomy (GTDB): domain Bacteria; phylum Bacteroidota; class Bacteroidia; order Bacteroidales; family Paludibacteraceae; genus Paludibacter. Next base: position 2,250 of record JAQVNN010000140.1, read on the forward strand.
ATAGGGTGTATCCAGTAATTGCATCTGCGGATATAATGCTTCTGCGGTTGAAAAGTCATACCCATTCCGGGGATACACGTAAACAGGATAGGAATCAAGAATTTCCCTGTAATTTTTCCATTGGTTGAATATCACGGCATTGTCACTCCCGATCATTAGGGCAAAATCATGCTCTGGATATAATTTTGTAAGTTGATGAAGGGTATCAATGGTATAGGAAGGTATGGGCATGGTAAATTCCACATCCGACGCTTTCAGGTGCGGATTTTCGCTGATGGCAGCCACAACCATGTCCAGCCGGATATATTCATCCAATTGTGATTCAGGACTCTTCAGAGGGTTACAGGGAGACACGACAAACCACACTTCATCAACCAATTGTTTATCAATCAGGTATTCAGCCAGCTTTTGGTGACCAAGGTGAATAGGATTAAAAGAACCGGAATAAATGGCAATCTTCATGTCTTTCTATCGCAATATAGATTAAATAATGTTGCAAAAGTATCAAAAATCAGTTATCTTTGCTCAATTTTAATCAAAAGATTAACATTGAGATGAACACAACGCATATCAAATGAACATCACCGAACGTTTTCTCAACTACGTCAGTTTTCATACTACTTCTGATGATGGAACCAATTTAACGCCGAGTACGCCGGGACAACTAGTTTTCGCAAAGTACCTGGCTGAAGAGCTGACTGCCATAGGCCTGACCGACATCACCTTAGACAATAACGGGTATGTAATGGCGACTTTACCGGCCAATACTGATAAAAAGATACCTACCATCGGTTTTATCGCGCATCTGGATACCAGTCCCGATATGTCGGGTAAAAACATTAAACCACGGATTGTCGAAGACTACGACTGTAATGACATTTTGTTAAATGAAGAAAAAGTCATTGTGCTGGAGACTTCCAAATATCCCGAGATTACCAAGTACAAAGGACAGGACATCATTGTCACGGACGGTACTACCTTGCTAGGCGCCGACGACAAAGCGGGTATTGCCGAAATAGTCACCGCCATGGAGTACCTGATTACTCATCCGGAAATCAAACACGGGAAAATCAGGATTGGCTTTACGCCGGATGAAGAAATCGGACAGGGCGCTCATCATTTTGATGTGGAAAAATTCGGTGCTGAATGGGCTTACACGATGGATGGAGGTGAAATTGGAGAACTGGAATTTGAAAATTTTAATGCAGCCAGCGCGAAAGTCATTTTCAACGGTATCAATGTACATCCCGGCTATGCAAAACATAAAATGAAAAATTCTATACGTATTGCTCACCAGTTTATCTCGATGCTGCCGCGTCATGAAACGCCGGAACATACGGATGGTTACGAAGGTTTCTATCATCTGATGAACATGGAAGGCAGTGTTGAAAAAACCACGCTGAACTACATCATCCGCGACCACGACCGCGATCGTTTTGAGCGACGGAAAAAAGAAATGCAAC
>JAQVNN010000141.1 GCA_028703105.1 Paludibacter sp.
TGGAAAAGGTGTATCAGCATAATCCTGCTGTGATAGAAATCATGGCGCAACAAGCAGGGCATTATCTCAATAACACGGAAATTCCTCAACACAAAAAAATTGCACACGCAATCTGTAAAAAAGGTATTGAAACCTATCCTGATTATTCACGGATTGGGTTGTTAAAAAACATCTTGTCACAAATCGAGCAGCAATTTTTATTTATTCAAAGCGCTGGTGATGCAGCACCATCGGCACATTTAAAATTAACTATACGTTCAACAAACATTCCATCAATTACAATTGAAATTCATCGTTTGAATACGACATCGCAAGACTTTGCAAGGCATAATCTCAATAAAGGAATTGATCCTGAGAATGAAGTATTTAACAAAAGCCTGATTGAAACGTTTACAATCAACTTGCCTCCGAATGAGAACTTTGAGAAGGTGGACACAACTTTCCATTTACCAACTCATGATTACGGTATTTATGAATTCATCGCTTACCCTTCGGGCTTGCGTGATAAAGATAAAATGACCAAAGCGTATTTTACGATTACTGATTTGACATTCATCAAAAGAGCTGTTTCCGAAGATAAAAATGCCTATTATGTGTTGAATCGCATCACCGGAAAGCAAGTGAAACAGGTTGAAATTACGTCCTACGAATACAAATGGACTGATAATCAGTATGAAATGACACTTGCTGCAACCGGAATAACCAATTCAAAAGGTTATTTGGAATTACCCCGCTTGAAATCCTATAACAATGAAATTATCTTGTTGAAAAAGAAAGATGATTGCTATTTTTCTACTATGAGTCATTCACCTTATTTCAGCAAATTCAAACCAACTGAAACAGCTCAACAACGTATTAACATTTTTACCGACAGAGCCATTTATCGTCCCGGTCAAACAGTTTACTTTAAAACTATTGCCTACGAGATGGATAGTAAAAAACAGGAAGTTAAAGCCAACAAAAACATCTGTTTCGAACTCATGGACACCAATGGCAAAGCTATTAGTCAGTTAACCCTAACCACCAATGAATTCGGCTCTGCTTCAGGAAGCTTTGTGTTACCTTCAGTCGGATTAAACGGTAATTTTCAAATTCAGGCGGATAAACGACATTCCATTAATTTTTTAGTTGAAGAATACAAAAGGCCGACATTTGAAGTCACGGTAAAACAACCGGCAAATGAAATCAGTTTTGGAAAAGCAGTCACACTGAACGGCGAAGTAAAAGCCTTTGCGGGCTATTCTCTACCTGACACAAAAGTTAAATATTTCATCAACCGCTATGTACATCCTTTCTGGCGCTGGTTTCCGCCTATTAAAATGGTTACTTCCGGCGAAACTACCACTGATGCTAATGGTCAATTTTCCATACAATTTACCCCTGAAAAAGATAAAAATATTCGCGACAGTAAAATAAAACAGGCTTATCGCTATATCATTACCATCAACGCCACCGACACCAAAGGTGAAATTCAGCAAACCATTACTAACTTGTCGGTCAGCGAACAATCTCTGTTTATATTGGCTGATATACCGGAACTGCTCAATAAGCAAGACACCGCTAAATTGAAGGTCAGCACGCAAAACATCGCCGGAGAAACAATTCATAAATCAATTCGCTATCAGCTTTTCAGTCTGACTGAAACAACTGATTACATGGAAAACCTGAAACCCGAAACAGTGTTTACTATCGACAAGCTGATGACTGAAGGTACGTACGATACCCAATCAACCCAATTGGCCTTGCAGCTAAAGAAATACCTATCCGGCAGATACAAGCTCATCTTTACTACGGATGACAAGCATGGTAATGTGGTAGAAAAAGCGCACATCTTTATTTTATATGATGAAAAAGACAACCGTCCACCTGTAAAAACCTATGTCTGGGTACCTGAAACACAAATTGAAAGTCAGATCGGTGAAAAGGTTAATGTACGTTTCGGCACGTCTGTTAAATGTGCATATGTATTGATGGAAGTTAAGTATGGGAATGAACTGATTAGTTCACGCTGGATCCGGATGAACAACAACATCCGCAATTTCAGCATTCCTTTTACTGAAAAACACAGATCAGGTATCACGGTAGATTTTACATTTGTCAGAGACGAAAAAGTATTTCAGGAAACCGTTCGCATCACCGAAAAAATCATCGAAAAAAAACTAACGCCTAAACTGACGGTTTTCAGGGATAAACTACTTCCGGGCGAAGTTGCTACATGGACTGTTAACATACCCGAAGTAGCAGCAAAAAATATAAGAGCAGAATTGCTTGCCGGTATGTATGATGCATCACTGGATGAACTCAGACGACATCAATGGCAGTTTAACCCTGTTTACAGGAGGATATTTCCGGGTAGTTATACCTGGAATAGTTATCATAAAAATATGCATACAAAACCGGTGTTTGTAACTGAGAAAAGTATTAATAATCCTGAATTTTACATACCAAGTTTAAACTGGTATGGATTAAATCTGAATATCAATGATATTATTAAATATTCATCAATGACGAGTACTGGTTCCATCAGAAAAACAGCAATCACTGGTAGTATTTCCGCTTCAAAAAACACGGAAGAAGTAATTGTTGAAGAAGATGAATTTGCATTATTTGCATTAAGTGAAAGTCGTAGTAATGTTTCAGACTTACAGGTTCAACCACCCCGCATCCGAAGCAATTTCAACGAAACTGCTTTCTTCTATCCACAGCTGTCAGGCGACAGTCTGGGCAATTATCAGTTTACTTTCACCATGCCAGAGAGTCTAACCCGCTGGAACCTAAAGATGCTGGCACATACGAAAGATTTGTATTTCGGTCAGACCGAAGCACAACTCATCACGCAGCAGGACCTGATGGTGCAGCTGAATATGCCGAGATTCGTGCGGCAATCGGATAAACTTACCTTGCAGGCCAGTTTGGTGAATCTATCGGAAAAGCCTCTGAATGCTGCTGTTAAACTGACTTTCATCGACCCGACAACAGATCAAACTGTATTACTAAACGATACAAATTTGGTAACAGTGGAGATAGAAGCTGACGGAAAACCGTTGACTTTATCATGGGATGTCAAGGGGTTTGATCAGTACGAATGGCTGATTTGCAAGGTGGTAGCTGATGCCGGCAATTTCTCAGATGGCGAACAACGGTACCTGGCTATTTTGCCGGATAAAGTACTTGTCACCGAAAGTTACCCGGTTTTCATTGGCGACGAATCTACCAAAGAATTAAAATTTGATGCCATACAAGAGTTAGTTGACAAGGTAGATACCCGGCAGCTCACCTTTGAATTCAGCGCCAATCCGGTGTGGTATGCTATTCAGGCTTTGCCGGCATTAGCAGAGCAAAAAAACGAAAACGCCATAGACTATTTTATCGCCTGGTATGTAAATGCGCTGGCCGGTCAGATTTTACAGGATAATCCGCGTATCAAAACCGTATTTGAACAAATCAAATTATCCAATCCCGATAATCTGCAATCAGCTTTATCCAAAAATCAAGAGTTGAAAAACATCCTGCTCGAAGAAACGCCGTGGCTGTCAGAAGCTAAAAACGAAACAGAGCAGCAACAGCGCATCGCCCTGCTTTTCGATTTGAATCAGCAACAACAACTTCAAGCACGTTATTTAGACAAACTTACCAAACTACAATTGCCCAATGGGGCTTTCTCCTGGTTTAACGGTATGGGTGAAAGTCGCTGGGTGACCCAATTTATTG
>JAQVNN010000057.1 GCA_028703105.1 Paludibacter sp.
CAACAATGGAAGAATGGCGAAAAGTTTTTTCAAATATGGTCTAACTTTTATCGCTACAGTACTCCTAAATGCTCATTATCAATCGAATATAGATATTTTTAAATTTTTGTCATGTACTTAGATGTTTATTATTAAAATTTTAAATTATCACATGCAGAATATTTGTGTTTACTGTGCCTCCAGCTCTCAGGTAAGACCCCTTTTTTTTGAAGCTGCAGAAAAATTAGGCAATATCTTGGCAACGCATGATTGTCGGTTGATATATGGTGGCGGACATCGCGGGCTGATGGGGAAAATAGCAGATACAGTGTTGGCAAAAGGAGGAAAAGTAACCGGTATCATCCCCGGTTTTATGTGTGAAGTTGAATGGAATCATACCGGACTAACCGAGTTAATCCTGGTTAAAACCATGCATGAGAGAAAAGAGAAACTGGCAAAAATAGCGGACGCAGCAGTCGCCCTTCCCGGAGGTTGCGGAACCATGGAAGAATTGTTGGAGGTAATCACCTGGAAAAGACTGGGGATATTCACAAAACCCATTATCATTTGTAATATCGATGGATATTTTGACCCGCTGATTGAAATGCTTAACCGCTCAGTTGATGAAAACTTCATGGGTGAAGAACACAGGAGCATGTGGACGGTTGTTTCAACTCCCGAATTGGTCATGAAAGCAATAGAAACATCCATTCAATGGGATGAAAATGCCCAAAATTTTGCCGCTTTATAAAATAATATGCCTGATTTAAATTTAGACTCGGTAATTCAGAAAGACAGTTCGACAATAACTTCGAAACCGGCTTTACATGTATCTACAATAAGATTTGAAGGAGAACCCATGCCACAACTTCCTCAAAACGAAAGCTGGATATTCGGTGTTGTATTTATTCTGTTTATTTTTTTAATTTTTTCCATCAATCGTTCTTATAGTTGGATTATCGACTCACTTAAAAACATCACAAAAGTCAGAACACGAAATAGTCTCTTCAGTAAAACCACTGCTGAAGAATACCAGTCAAAGTTTCTGTTGGTTATTTTTGCTGTAGGTGTTATAAGTCTCTATGTCTATCTTACATTTTTCCCGGAATCAACACTAAGCTTACCTGTGTATCTGTTATTAGTATTAAGCGGCCTGATTTTTCTGCTGTTAAAACAAGCCGTCACGAGGATAGTTGCTTTTACTTTTTTCAATTACGAATTATTCAAAACCGGATCGGAAAGTTATTATAACATCCTTTCTATGTTGGGATTTCTCTTGTTTCCGCTATTAATTTTAAAAATATATTATTATGACGGTATAAATGTGAAATTATTTGATACGCTCGCTGTAATCTTCACATTATCAGCCTTCTTTTTTATGACTGTTAAACTTTTTCAGATTTTTTACCGAAAAATATTAGATTTCTTTCACATATTGTTGTATCTTTGCACTCTTGAAATTATACCGTTAATTAGTATGTGTCAAGCATACAAATGGATAATAAAAGAGTTTTAAACTTAAATTTGTTAAGTCTTGAAAATTAAGAAGATACTGGTTTCTCAACCGCAGCCTCAGGGAGAAAAATCTCCTTATTTTGACATCAGCGAGAAATATAATGTCAAGATTGATTTTCATCAATTTATCAAAGTTGAGCCATTAAGTGCGAAAGAATTCCGCACTCAACGAATTTCAATTTTGGATTATTCAGCCGTTATTTTCAACGCCAAACAAGGAATTGATCATTTTTTTCATTTGTGTGATGAAATGAGGATTACTATTCCTGAAAGTATGAAGTATTTTTGTATATCCGAATCTGTTGCCGTATATCTGCAACATTACATTCATTACCGGAAAAGAAAAGTTTTCTACGGTTCAACCGGAAAAATGCCGGATCTTGTTACCGTTTTAAACAAACATCTGAATGAAAAATACCTTTTTGTAACACCTGAAGTGTTAAATGATGAAATTATTGCAGCACTTGACGGATCAAAGATTAAATACACAAAAGCTGTGATGTACAGGACAGTTTCTAATGATTTTAATCCAAAAGAAGATTTTAATTATGACATGATTCTGTTTTTTAGTCCGCTTGGTGTGCAATCTTTATTTAAAAACTTCCCCGATTTTAAACAGGGAGAAATTCAAATCGGCTGTTTTGGCTCCACAACAGCGGCTGCTGTTCACGAATTTGGATTGAGATTGGACATGGAAGCCCCATCGCCGGAATATCCATCGATGACGATGGTATTGGACGCTTTCTTAAAAGAGCATTTCAAAAAACAGAAAAACAACGGAAAATAATCTGATATCCTCATAAGAATCACATAAAAATCCCGAAAGTAACGAAAAAAATCGTACTTTTGGGATTATTTTTTCTACGCGTGTGAATATAGAACCAGACATCAATATGCATCAAACAAACAAATTTCCCAAAAACGAGAAACTATGTGGAGAAATCCGCATAGGGAAATTGTTTGCAGAAGGAAATGCTTTTATTGCTTATCCTTTACGGGTTGTTTATAGCCTGACAGAGGAGGAGAAGCAGGATGCCGGTGTAAAAGTTCTCATCAATGTACCGAAAAAAAAAATCAAAAAGGCCACACAACGAAACAGGATTAAAAGATTGATAAGAGAAGCTTATCGACTAAACAAATTTACTTTACAGAAAAATTGTATGCAACAAAACCAGATATTACATATCGCCTTTACCTATCTTGCAGAAAATCTTTCGGATTACAAATTAATCGAAGAAAAAATTAAATACTCCACAACAAAAATCCTTCAGCATATCACACAGTGAAAAGAGTCATCCGACATATTTTTTTAATACCGGTGTATTTTTACAAATACGCTATTTCACCGCTAAAACACCCAAGTTGCCGCTACACTCCGACGTGTTCACAATATGCCATTGAGGCCGTCATGAAACATGGAATTTTGCACGGAGGTTGGCTCGCGATAAAAAGAATAATGAGTTGTCATCCCTGGGGAGGCAATGGCTATGACCCTGTGCCCTGAGAAAAAACAGATTAAAAACAAATTGGAATTACATGGCATGATAAATTTTACCAAACATTTTGAATGATTATCTTTGCAGATGTTAATACCCGGTCACTCGCATATTAAGGCTCAATCATGAAGAAAACAATCAGATACGTGCTATTTCTTCCGTTCTCTATACTGTATGGAATCGTTACCGGAATCAGAAACTGGTTGTATGATATCGAAATTCTTTCAGCAGAAGAAAAGAAGACAACTACTATTTCTATTGGCAATCTGACAGTTGGAGGCACCGGAAAAACTCCTCATGTTGAATTTATCCTGTCCGAACTACAATCCTTATTCCAAGTAGCCATGTTGAGCCGTGGTTACAAAAGAAAAACAAAAGGGTTTATACTCGCAGATGAGACTACCGATTCCTTGCAAATTGGGGATGAACCATTTCAAGTATTCCGGAAATTCAGCGACATCCCGGTTGCTGTATGTGAAAACAGGAGTAAGGGGATAGACCAATTACTGAATCTTTACCCAAATCTTGATGCTATTATTCTCGACGATGCTTTTCAACATAGAAAAGTCCGTTCGGGCTTATCCATATTACTTACGGATTATAACAGGCTTCACACACGCGACAGTTTATTACCCGGAGGGAACCTGCGAGAGTCGAAAAAAGGAAGCCGGCGCGCCGACATCGTCATTGTTACAAAATGTCCTTCTAAAATGACGCCAATCGACATGCGTTTAATTGAGAACGAAGTCAGACCGACCTTTTATCATCCAGTATTTTTTTCTACATATGTTTATGATGAGCCACTTCCCCTTTTTATGCACGATACTCAAGAAAACTGGTTACTCGGGAAAATAAAAAAGAAAAATGCATCCATCCTCCTTGTTACAGGTATTGTCTCACCCGGAATGATAACCACATTTCTGACCAACTACTCAACCGACATCAGAAGTTTGCATTTCAGAGATCACCATGATTTCACTCCAAAGGATATTACGCTGATTGAAAAAAAATTCCATGAAATTGAAAACCCGGAAAAGCTAATTATGGTCACCGAAAAAGATGCAGCAAGGTTAATAAAAGACAATGTAGTTTCCGGTCCACTAAAATATCATATCTTTGTGTTACCCATCCGTGTTGAAATTCTAAATAACAAAGAGACAGCATTCATTAAAAAAATTACAGACTATGTTGCAAAAAATTCAGGAAACCGCTGATTACCTGAAAGGAATTATTAAAACAAATCCGAAGACAGGGATCATTCTGGGCACCGGTCTGGGCAATCTTGTTACCCAACTTACAGAGACAATAGAAATTCCGTATGAAAAGATTCCGAACTTTCCGGTATCGACAGTAGAAGGTCACAGCGGGAAACTCATTTTTGGAAAACTGGGAACAACCCAGGTATTGGCAATGCAGGGGCGTTTTCATTATTACGAAGGATACGACATGAAACAAGTTACTTTTCCGGTTCGTGTAATGAAGGCAATAGGCATCAACACCTTATTGGTTTCAAACGCATCCGGCGGGGTAAATCCTGATTTTGAAATTGGGGACCTGATGATAATCACCGACCACATCAACCTGTTTCCGGAGCATCCATTGAGAGGAAGAAATTACAATCAACTGGGAACGCGATTCCCCGACATGAGTGAAGCTTATTCAAAAGAGCTTATTTCAACTGCAAAAAGTATTGCTGCAAGGAACAATATCAAGGTAGTGGAAGGTGTATATGTTGGTACAACCGGTCCAACTTTTGAAACTCCTTCCGAGTATAAGTACTTTAGAATAATCGGAGGAGATGCGGTGGGAATGAGTACTGTCCCGGAAGTGATTGTTGCAAATCATGCTGGCATGAAAGTTTTCGGCATTTCAATTATTACCGATCTTGGCGTTCCGGGAAAAATTGTAGAAGTAACGCATAAAGAAGTTCAGGAAATCGGGAATAAAGTCCAACCGCTGATGACGCTGATTATGAAAGAGCTGGTCGCAAGCATCTAACACGATTTTACATACAATAATGCCGGCAGGAATAACTTCCAATGCCGGCATTATTATTTTAAAATTTTGAGCTGCAAATTATCTGAAGATGATATCATACGGCATTCTCGCCTGTATGCCATGCATATTTTCAAGTTGTTTCAGGTGATGAAAGATGGTATAATGCTCTCCGAGACAGGATTTAATAATTTTTGTGTCCACGTCATCGGTCAGTTTTTTCATTAACTTAGTAGCAAAGTCTTCCTTCTCAGGATATTCTCTGATTTGGTATTCTGTCAGCTGTGCTTTTTTAGCGGCCAATACAATGGCATCATCTAATCCGCCAAGAGCATCGACCAACCCAATTTTCAGGGCATCTTCCCCTGTCCACACACGACCTTCAGCAATGGCTTTTATCTCATCTACAGTTTTGTTTCTGCCTTCAGCACAACGTTTTACAAAAAGATCATACCCATTGTTGACATAATTTTGCATCAACACCTTTTCCTCCGGTCGGAACGGCCTGTTCACAGATAAAGCATCACTCATTTTATTTGTCTTCACGCCATCATAGCTCAAGCCAAGTTTTTTATTGAGGCCTTCAATATTCGGAATTATGCCGAAGATTCCGATAGAACCGGTAATGGTGTTGGGCTGTGCAACAATTGAGTCGCCCATACACGAGATATAGTAGCCGCCGGATGCCGCGTAATCGCCCATAGAAATTATCAAGGGTTTATTTTTTTTCAAATTGCTTAGTGCCCGCCATATCTGTTCCGATCCATAAGCACTTCCTCCAGGAGAACTTACTCTCAACACAACAGCTTTAATTTCTTTCGCTTTTGCAGCCTTATCAATTGTTTCAACCAGTTTTTCAGAAATAATCCCATCAGTTGAACCTCCATCGATACCTCCTATCGCGTAAATAACAGCAATCTTATCTTTTTTGAATTTATTCGGGTTAGGAACTTTATTCATAGATTTGTGTTTCACGACCTTATATTCTTTTTGGTATTCCTTCAGGATACTATCCACTTCGTCCACATAAACCAACGAATCAACCAGGCCATAAGCAGTATATTTTTTAGGTGACTGGAACAACATCATTTCATCAGCATAGTTATTTAACTGATTGACCGGAATGTTCCTGCTTTCAGCAATTCCATTCAACATTGTATTCCAAATAGAAGAGATATAAGCATTTACCTGATGACGGTTTGCATCACTCATTTTGGTATTGATGTAAGGTTCAACGGCTGATTTATAAGTGCCTACCCGAACTACCTGCATATCGATTCCCAGTTTATCAAACGTATTTTTAAGAAACAGCAATTCAGCAGAGATTCCTTTCAATTCAAGCATTCCATAAGGATTAAGCAGCACTTTATCGGCTACAGAAGCCAGGTAATAGTTCGACTGAGCATACGTATCGGCATAAGCCACAATGAACTTCCCTGAAGTTTTAAAATCGACCAGCGCATCGCGAATTTCCTTGATAGAAGCAAAACCTCCTGAAAGCACACCTCCTTTCAGATAAATTCCAACAACATTCGAATCATTTTTGGCTTTTTCGATATTTGAAAGAATATCGTCAAGACCCAACACATTAGCTACCGGTTGCCCAAAAGATTCAGCAAAGACATCGCTAAAAGGGTCATCCTGAGAACGATCGACCAACTGGCCGGATAATTCAAGTTGATATACTACATTCGGCTCCAGCTTGACCGGCTTATTACCGGAAGCGCCAATGGCTCCAATAATTCCAAACATCAGAATAGTAGATAAAATTCCGACAATAATAACTCCAACAATCGTTGCAAGCGTAAATTTTAAAAATTGTTTCATTTTGTTTCCCAATTTAGATTTGATTACTTTATTTTGTATCCTGAAAAGGTCATTCACCCAAACGGCTCATCATCTGCTGAATAGCATAAAACAGAACAGTATAATATTACAGTTTCTGTCCGAATGCCAAATCTCCTGCATCTCCAAGGCCGGGAATGATGTAAGAATGGTCATTTAACTCAGGGTCGATGGCAGCTGTCCAAATGGTGGTTTTAGCTGCAGGTAGATGTTCCAAGAGATAATCTACCGCATATTGACTTGAAATCACTGAAGCAACATGAATGTGGTCGGGATTTCCTTTGGTTTTCAATGCCCCGAAAGCGAGCTCCATCGATCCTCCGGTTGCCAGCATTGGGTCGGTTATGATTAGCGTTTTTCCGGTGAGATCAGGAGAAGCGATGTATTCGATGAAAATCTCGAATTTCAGCGCATCTTTGTATTTACGGTATGCCGACACAAATGCATTTTCTGCCTGGTCGAAATAATTTAAAAAACCTTGATGAAAAGGCAATCCGGCACGCAGAATAGTAGAAATTACCAACTGATTGGTCATGACATTGACAGGTGCTGTTCCAAGGGGCGTTTGTACACCTTCAGAGACATAATGCAACGTTTTACTGATCTCATAGGCCATAATTTCGCCAATTCTTTCGAGATTTTTTCTAAAACGCATAGAATCACGCTGGATGTCTATTGATCTGATTTCTTTGAGATACTGATTTAAAACTGAATTTTCATCTGACAGGTTGATAATTTCCATACAATTATTTAATGTGTGATGCTTTTAATCCTTTGATGACGGCGTTGGTAAATCCGTTAGCTTCCATCTCGTTTAATCCTTTGATGGTAATTCCTCCCGGCGTAGTTACTTTATCAATTTCAATTTCCGGATGAGAATTAGTCACCTCCATTAGTTCGATGGCTCCGCGTAGTGTTTGCATAACCACTTCTTTGGCAGTTCGAGCGGGAATTCCCATTTCCACCCCACCTTCCATTGCCGCACGGATATAGCGGAAAGCATAAGCAATTCCACAGGAAGAAAGCGACATATAGGCATTCAATTGGGATTCGGGAACGACAAAAATTTTGCCCAGTTCACCGAAAATTTCGGAGATTAATGCCAGTTGAGATTCTTCAGCCTGGTGACTTGAAATAATCGAAACACTCTGTTTAACATCAATTGCTGTATTTGGAACTACACGAAAAAACGTTGCATTCTCGTCAAATTGTTTTGCAAGTACATTGAAATCGATACCTGCAGCTATTGATACAATTATCTGTTTCTTATAGTTAATTTTCTTCCTAATTTCATCTGCAATTTTTTCAACCAGCCAGGGTTTAACCGCCAGAATGATGATGTCTGCATTTGTAATAACTTCAACATTGGATGTCGTGGTTTGGATGGGCGGAGAAAAGGATTTCAAAGCTTCCAGGTGTTGTTCGCTGATGTCACTCACCCGGATATCCGTGGTAAACGAAAAGCTGCCGGATGCCAGCCCCCTGGCGATGGCTCCTCCCATGTTGCCTGCGCCTATGACTGCGATTTTCAAAGTTGATGTTTCCATTGCTGTTTGTTTAATCACGCAAAGATAAATAAAACTTTCCGAAATGCTAAAAATTAAACCGGATACCTGTGATGATACTCCACGACCGGGAGTTCGATTTATCCGTATCAGTGAGTCGCCAAACCGATTGCAGGGAGAAAATCCGGAAGATATTGGTGAAACCAACGCCGACTTCCATATAGGGTTTATGCAGTTTCCCGGTTTCAGCCGGAAAGTCGAGGACAGCGGCATGTTTATCTGAAAGAGAGCCATACAGACATTTAAAGGAAACCAGTTCCCGCAGGTTTAGTTGACGAATCAACGGAATCTGATTAAACAGAATGCCGTTGAACACCCATTCGTGGTGCATGGCGATGTATTTATCATAGGCATACTCCATGTAATTCATTAAATTATAGTGATAACGCCTGAAAAGCAGGATTTCACTGCCCTGAGGCATCCACAGGAGATTGTAAGGAACAGCTCCCCAAATCCATCCGGCATCAAGGTTGTAATTCCATTCCCCGACGCTAAACAAGAGGCGGTGATTGAGTTTCACGTTTACTTTTCCATATTGATACGTATTCTGATGAACGGTTGCTTTACCGCCTTCTAAGGTTAAATATACAACCGGATGATTATTTTGGATGTGTATCCGATCTAAATGATCTTCATAAGTTCTTTCGTCTCGTGAGAAGCGGGTTGTCAACGAAACCGACTGATGATGCATCGCTCTGGCCTCACTTCCGTTTAATAGAAATGGAAGCGCCTGATTCCCGGTGTAATGATGATTTCTGTAAAAGAATTTACTTTCGATACCTGGATTCCAGTCATGCAAAACAGCGGCAAACAACTCTTTTCTCGGATTGATTTTATCCGAAGAACGGAATCCGAAATAGGTGTTGGCAATATCCTCATCGCCGGAGAGCAATGGATTTTCTCTTAATAAGAAGTCGTTATAATCGTAGTCAATCCGGCGCAAATCATCGGTATAACCGGCACTTACTACTGTTTTTCTTTTCAGTGGAAGTTTCCATGCAGCATAAGCTGAATACTGATGTTGTTTGTTTTGGAAGCCATAGCCCCAGTATCCTCCGATGGTGAAGTTCTTCCAGAGCAGTTCGTTCGTACGGAGCGGCAGACTGAAACGCATGCCTTCGATATCCGTCAGGCGCGCCAGCTGATACACCTTGCCGATGTCGATTTTTCCGGCCTGCACGTAACCCGTAATAACCCCGTCGGCAATCCATTTAGCCGTTTTCATCAGGGGTAAGTCATTCATTTCAGCCAGTTTCAATTCCAGTTCATCTTTGGTGAAGGGAGTTCCGGCAAAATCAGGCTGTGCAACAATTAAGGTATCTTTTAAAGATGCATAGGTCCTTTTCTCCAGGTAGATTTCCGGAGATAAATTGGTGCTGTCGGCCAGCAGTTGATAGGTCATGTTCAGCGACAAAGCCGCTTCCCCGGGGATCCAATATCCCTGATCCTCTCTTTGGTACCGGTTGCTTAATCGCAGGTTGCGGATGTAATTGATGTTGGAACGTGCCGGAAGTTCTGCGGTAATCCTTGTCAGCGCGTTAGTCGCCGAATCTATCCACAACTCACCGTTGAACGCGAGATTTTTATTGTTTTTCGTCCTGTATCGCAGGTAGTACTGCTTTCCTGTATCCGACTGAATGCTGTCGATGAGGAAAAAGCGGTAATACGCGTTTGCGGCGTTTGCTAAGGGACTGACAAAATGTTTTCCGAACAGCACGATGGTGTTGTGATAGAAATTCAAATCAGCAGTAAATTCACCCAGCAGCTTTTCAAGCAGGATGGCCGCATTTTCCGGACTTGCCTTTGCCTCTTTGTGCAGACTGACCGGTGATGTATTCCCCGATTTGAGATAAGATTCGGTTGACAAATACAAGGGAAGAAACAAAGTAGAATCATCCGGAGAAACGAGTCCCTTCGAAAGCAGTTCGAACTGTTTCAAAGGTGTGTTTCTTTCATTATTGCGGCTGAGCAGGACAAGTTGCTGTTCTTCGTTTGATAAGGTTACCGGATGATTGAAAACATCATTTTTAATTCTGTTTTCCCTGACCCGCTGCATCAGGTCTAATGCCGGATTGGCACCGGGGAGCACGAAAAGATCCTGTAATAAATTGATGTCTTCCCGCATTTCGACATACAAACCCGCAGTTTCTCCCGGTTTAATCTTAAACTCCTGTGTTTTGTACCCGATACACGAAAATACCAGGGTATTTTCCGGACCGGTATGCTTCATGACATAAAAGCCATCTTCATCAGTTACGACTCCGATCTGCGTATCCTTAAAGAAAATATTGACCGATTGTATCGGCGTTTTATCTGTTTTACTGCGCACAATCCCCACCACAACCGTCTCCTGTGCTAGTCCCAATGAGACGCAGCACAACCAAACAACCAACAGGATTATGGAGTTATACTTTTTCATTTTTTCAACATCGGATGACATTCAAGGATTGTTTTTTTCAGGAAATGGATGTCGATATGGGTATATAACTCCGTGGTCGTGATTGATTCATGACCGAGTAATTGCTGAATGGCACGCAGGTTAGCGCCGTTCTCCAGCAAATGAGTCGCGAAAGAATGCCGGAAGGTATGCGGACTCACTTTCTTGCGGATGCCGGCAACCGCTGTCAGCTCCCTGACAATGGTAAAAATCATGGCACGGGTCAGTTGCGTGCCCCTCCGGTTCAAAAACACATATTGTTCGTATCCTTTTTTGATGTCCAGCATATTCCGGTCGATATTCCATAACTTCAACTGGTTGATAGATTGCGGAGAAAGCGGAACCAGTCTTTGTTTGCTCCCTTTTCCCTCCACGAGCATGTATCCCTCTTCAAGATACAGGTTGGCTATTTGCAAATTGACCAGCTCGGATACCCGCAAGCCCGAACCATATAAGATTTCCAGCATCGCCTTGTTGCGTTGCCCTTCGGGTTTTGATAAATCGATGGCCCCGATGATTCGGTCAATTTCGTCAACCGTCAGCACTTCAGGCAAGCGCAATCCGATTTTCGGACTTTCCAGCAGTTCCGTCGGGTCATCCTCCCGTTTGTTTTTATAAATCAGAAAATGATAGAAAGATTTAATCCCGGACAATATCCGTGCCTGCGAACGCGGATGAATACCCAGCGAGCTGATTTCAACGATGAAATCCCGAAGGTGTTCATGTTCAGCCTTTTCAATTTCCACGTGCGCATCCGAGAGAAAATCCGATAATTTCTGCAAGTCGTTTTTATACGCGACAATTGAATTATCGGACAAACCCTTCTCAAATTTCAGGTAATAGAAATATTCCTCAGCAATGGTCAGCATGGGATGTTGTGTTGACTGGTTGAAATTGAGTACAAAGATAAAAAAATAAAATTTAGTTGGAATTCAATTGGGCGACTGGGGTTCGTTTCACCTCACCCTGAGTGCAGAAGGTTGCGAAAACGAAGCTGATGTGAATACAACTAAAGTCCTGTTCTGCCTGCAACTACTTTTTTTAATCCTGTATATTCCCCTGGAACCTCCGGATGTCAACATCGAAGCAGAAATGCCTGATGGTTAAATAATCACAACAGGTTAAGACTGGCACGGTTAAATTGTTTTTACTACTGCTAATGAATGTGATAAAAGTTCCACCTGTAGAGGGATATTATACATTTTTATTTGGCTAATATGCTGCTAAGTGATTAAGAATGAAAGAAATTTGCGGGTGTGAGTTAAATTTATTGAAATTTATTTTTAAGTTTGCAAGTCGAATTTTCTACAGATGTGAGGTTAACCTGATTGTCTGATGGTTTTGGGTGCAAGGTGTGATTGCTCTTGGGTTGTGGGTGGGGGTGATGGCTTGGAAGATTTTGAGAAAAGTTTGAGTAATTGCTTTGGTGGGTATTTGTAGTATGTATATTAATCATACTTGACAAAGTTTTTTATTTCACTATATACTAATGAATTAGGACTGAATGTAAAATGAAGATATGAACAATGAGTTAAACATACAGGAAATGGAGTTGGATATATGGGTGTTATGCCGCATACAACGAGACCAGTACAAATGGATAGATTTATAGAAAATATTGATACCCAAATAGAGTTTAATCAAGGGAAAAATATTTTTCTTGATAATTTGGATTTTTTTCAATTTGCTAAAGAAACAGTTAAAGCTATTTCAAATATTGACAAGTTAAATCCAGATTCAAAAGAATCCTTAATTGATTATGCTACCGATAAAGCAATAGAAGAGTTCTGTAGAGTAAATCAGTACTATTCGTTTGGCTTGAAAGCGAAAAATAACCTGAGAAAAATTTACTCTGAATTATTTGAAAACTTTCAGACTAGAACAAATTCGATTGAAGATATTTCAAAAAATCATTATGAAAAACTAAAAAGTTGGTTGACAGTATATAATCCTTTTGCTGAAAAAATTTATAGAAACGGTAACGAGAATGTAAGTCCTGTTGCTTGTTCTGAATATTCCCCAAAATTACAAATTGATATTTTACAGATTGATGTTAAGCATTTAGTGCAACCAGTTTTGGATATAGGTTGTGGAATCAATGGACATTTAGTTAATTATCTTAAATATCAAGGACTTGAAGTTTATGGAATTGACAGATTTAAGTTTACCACCTCAAGTTTGATAACAGTAGATTGGTTGGAATACGATTACGGAATAGAAAAATGGGGGACAATAGTCAGCAACTTAGGATTTTCCAATCATTTCAATCACCATAATTTGAGAGAAGACGGAAATTTTATTGAATATGGGATAACTTA
Organism: Paludibacter sp.; assembly: GCA_028703105.1. Classification (GTDB taxonomy): domain Bacteria; phylum Bacteroidota; class Bacteroidia; order Bacteroidales; family Paludibacteraceae; genus Paludibacter. Next base: position 13,151 of record JAQVNN010000057.1, read on the forward strand.
TATGAATATTATAAATTCATTGAAAGTTGGTGGATGTTTCCACTATGCCCCGGATTTGCCATTTATTGAGAAATATCTTGATAAAAATCAGTTTGACATGAAAAAATACGATATTAACGGATACGATTTTAAAACGACGATAATTAAAAAAATAAAATAAAGTACGACGGCACACACATGGTATAGTGCATGCGGGTTTCAGAGGTTTTCGAAGGTTTGTGGCTCGTAAAAAAAGTCGGTGTATATTGATAGGAATTTGCTTCGTAATCCCGCACGACACCATACCATTAAACGTTGGGCAACATTATAAAGAACCTTACAACATTAACGAAATGTCATAATGGAAAACAAAAAAATATTTGGATTACAGAGAAATGTCTTTTTTACTGGATTAACCAGTTTTTTTACTGATACATCTACAAAAATGATATATAGTGTGATGCCTCTATTCCTACTGTCGATTGGAGCATCAAAGACTTCAATTTCATTAATTGAGGGGATTGCAGAAAGCACGGCATCATTATTCAAAGCTTTTTCGGGATATTGGAGTGATAAGATTGGTAAAAACAAACCATTTATGTTAATTGGTTATGGGATTACTGCGTTAATAACCCCTCTTTATGCTTTAGTTAGATTTCCAATTCAAGTTTTGTTTTTGAGATTTTTTGAAAGGATTGGTAAAGGTTTAAGAGCTGCACCACGAGATAGCCTTATTAGTGGCTCGGTCTCTAAAAATGAAACAGGTAAAAATTTTGGATTTCATAAAGCAATGGATAATAGCGGAGCAATAATTGGACCTTTAACTGCATTTTTGTTATTATACTTTTTCCCGTTAAACTATACCAACATTTTCCTTTTTGCTACTATCCCAGCAATATTGGGTGTTGTTTCAATTACAATTTTCATTAAAGAAGCAAAAGCAGATAAAAAAGAAAAAAATAATAAATTTTATTTAAATCAGTTGCCTAAAAAGTTTTATTTCTTCTTGTTTATTGTGTTTGTTTTTACCCTTGGTAATTCAGCAGATGCGTTATTACTTGTCAAAACTGCTGAAACTGGAATCAATAAATCATACGTTCCTTTTGTTTATATGATTTTTAATACTGTTTCCGTATTTTTGGCTATACCTATCGGCAAGATATCTGACAAAAAAGGTCGCGAAATATTGATTATTCTTGGATTTCTTGTTTATTCAATCGTATATTACTTTTTCGGCAGATTTAATAGTCTGAATATTTTTATATTTCTATTCGTCTTATATGGATTATATAGTGCATTGGTTGACGGAAGCCAAAAAGCCTTGATTTCAGATATTGTAAGTAAAGATTTGAAAGGGACGGGTTATGGATTATATCATGCTGTACTTGGAATTACACTTCTTCCGGCGAGTTTAATTGCAGGTTTATTATATGATAAGGTTAATTCAAATGCGCCATTTTATTTTGGTTCCTTCATGGCTCTGATAGCTTCATTTTTGATGATAATATTTGTAATAATTGACAAAAATAAAAAAA
>JAQVNN010000142.1 GCA_028703105.1 Paludibacter sp.
TGTTTTAAAAGTAAATATTACACTGAATTTAGTATGACAAACAAAAGTAACGAGCCCAAAGAAGCATTTCCCTATACCCCTCCCACCAACGAAATTAAAAATAAATACAGAGAGATATTTGAACTGAGAGAACCCATAAAAACCCCTTTCATAAAATTACTATTTGACAAACTGGTAGCCATCTTTATGCTGATTTTATTTTCTCCGGCAATCATCTTTTTGTTGATTTTCAATTTTATTGAAGGCATTCTTATTCCGGAAAACAGAGGGCCTTTGTTTTTTTATTATAATGCTGTCAGTCAGGGAAAAGTTATCAAAAAATGGAAAATCCGCCTGATTAAAACTTCTTATATCGACAAAGATCTACAGGCCAAAGGAGACTGGCATGCTTATCAGAACGAATGGAAGCCGGAAGCCAGAACATATTTAGGGACTTTTGTCAAGAAATTTTATTTAGACGAAATCCCCCAGTTTTACATGGTGCTGAAGGGCGACATGTCGATAGTAGGGCCACGCCCGCTGGCTATTCACCATTACGAGCGTGACCTGGAACAAGGAAATGTGACGCGAAAACTTATTCGTGGCGGACTACTGGGTTACGGTCACATCCGAAAAGGAACTCCTGAATTTGGCAAACCTGTATATGAATATGAATACGTTTGGCGTTGCCTGCATTATTCTCCGTGGAAACTTCTCCTGACAGATTTATATGTGGTCTGGAAAGGTTTCGTGGTCATGATTAAAGGAGGCGGACATTGAAAATTGAAATTTGCGCTTTCAACTTTAATTTCCAAGATTTATCCCAACTATTTTTACATTACCGGAAACGACCCGAACACGCAAGTCAGTCCCACTGGATTCCTTAAATGTATAAGTATTTACAGCTCCCGGTGTCTTCTGATAACCTTTAAAAACAGTAATAAACTGGCCACCACCACTTGAAATCTGAATTTCAAAAGCTGCATTCACATCTGTATCTTTGTCCCAATGGATGTTGATGCTTTTTATGTGCTTTTGACTATTTAAAGGGAAAGTAAGGTTATAACCCTTACTGCCAATCCAATAGGTATCCGGATTATTGTCAAGCACATGCAAAGCTGTTGAGGTTTGCGGATTAGAAGTAACAGGCACTTCTTCTTTTATTTTATTAATATCAAATCCCTCCCCCAACACATAGAAAGAACCACTTAGTCTGATATCCTCAGAAGAAGCTCCTATCATCACGTTAAATTCTCCTGGTTCAACCACCCACTTCTCTTTTTCATTCAAAAGGATCAAATCACGTTTTCTTAGGACAAATGAAATTTCTTTTTCTTCATTTGGTTGTAAGTTGATACGTTCAAAACCTCTCAGGTTTTTCTCATAGGTAGTTATTGAACTTATCACATCACGAACATAAAGCTGCACAACCTCATCGCCTGCTAACTTACCTGTATTTTTCACATTAAAAGAAACGACTACACTATCATCCTCTGTTATTTCGGTAGCAGAGAAACTTAAGTCTGAATACTCAAATGTTGTATAACTCAATCCATACCCAAAAGGATATAAAGCTCCGTTAATAATGCTTTGATTCCCTTTCAGTCCTGTCGTCAATCCTGTCCCGATTTGTGATGCCGGCTTATAAGGGAAATTGAAAGGTATCTGACCTACTGTTTTAGGAAAAGTCACCGTTAATTTTCCTCCGGGATTATAGTCTCCAAAAAGCACATCAGCAATAGCTTTCCCTCCTTGTGAGCCCGGGTACCAGGTTTCAAGAATAGCCGGAACATTTCGATCTGCCCAATTAACAGAGAGTGGTCGGCCGTTGATTAAAACTAACACAACCGGCTTACCTGTATCGTAAACTGCTTTTAATAATTCAAGTTGTCTCCCCGGCAAATCCAATGAGGAGCGTGATTTATTCTCACCACAAGTTCTTTCATTACCGCCTAATACAACGATGGCTACGTCGCTTTTTTGAGCATTGGCAACTGCTTTTTGAATTTCATCCTGCTCTTTCTCTGTTAACGGATAATCAACAATTTCCGAATCCGGCCAGTTATCATCAACAACTTCACACCCTTTAGTATATAAAACATTTACACCTGATCCAACCTTGTTTCTTACTCCTTCCAACACCGTGGTTACCTCTACAGCCAGCGGACCATAATGGGTCAGGGCATAATACGCATCATCTGCATTCGGACCACAGACAGCAATGGTTTTAATTTTATCTCTATTTAAAGGAAGTAGATTGTCTTTGTTTTTTAAGAGCACTATACTTTCAAGCGATGCCTGTAACGCTATTTCTTGATTCTCCAAACTGTTTACTTCCACATCAGCGGCTTTTAAATCAGTCTGATAAGGTTGATCAAACAAACCCACCAAAAATTTTACCCGCAAGACATCAGCCACTCTTTCATCAATGGTTTTCATATCTATGGCACCCTCTTGTATCAAGTCCCGGAGTGGCAACACATAAGAGTCAGGAGAACGGAATGTACATCGCACATTCAACCCTGCCAGTACCGACTGCAATACAGCTTCTTTCATATCAGCTGCTGTTTTGTGTTTCGAATATAAATACTCCACCGCATCACTGTCTGAAACAACATAACCTTTAAAACCCATCTGATTTCTCAATCGTTCAGTCAGCCAATAATAGCTTCCCTGAACAGGAATTCCGTCATAGTCGTTGTATGCACTCATCACACCAAGCATCCCTGCTTCCTGAATTACCCGGTACCAGGGATACATATGTACATTTTCAACTTCCCGGGGCGACATTTGCGGATCTACACGCGACATTCCTTCCCGTGCTCCCTTATTGTTACTGTATGCTGCAAAATGCTTTCCGGTTGATGTTACCTGATGATTATGCTGTAATCCTCTTACCATAGAGATACCTAATTCAGCCACTAAAAAAGGGCTTTCTCCATAAACTTCTTCATAACGACCCCATCTTTGATCTCTTCCAACATCCAAAATAGGGGCATAAATATTCGTATAACCAAGCAACCTGCCTTCACGACCAGTAATGTAACCCACTTTTTCAATCAATCCTCTGTTCCAGGTGTGACCTAATCCTAATTGTGTGGGAAAATTAGTGGCTTTAAAACTTTCAACGCCACGAATGCCTTCATTGGTAAAATCAACAGGAATACCCAAACGGGTTTCTTCAATAAAAAAACGTTGCACTTCGTTTAATGCCCAGGCATGTCGTGATGCCGGCCAAACATAAGGATTGTCTGAAGGCGGCAATCCCCACTGCCGGAAACCATTCAGATGCTCATCTATAGCTCCCAAACCGTCCTTCCAGAGCCGCTCTTTCCATTCAGGAGTGGGTAATGCGTCTTCCAGTACCCGGCCATACCCATACAAAGTAACCATCTGACAGGTTTTTTCTTCCAGGGTCATTTGACTGACTAAGTCCTGAATACGCTCTTCTATATTGGCCTTGGGATTTTCATAGACATCCATTTTTCCGTTTTTATTGAAATCTATCCACCCTTTTTTGTAAACCTTCTTGTTGTTTACTTTATATTGATCAGGAATTTTGATTGTCTCTTCTGCAAAAACAACACCTGTAAACAGGTTAATCAATGCGATAAAAAAAAGAAAAACGATTTTTTTCATAAACTTAAACTTAATGATTTGAAATGATTAAT
>JAQVNN010000007.1:0-44093 GCA_028703105.1 Paludibacter sp.
AGCGAAGAATCTAATATTTTTTACCGGATAATAGTGATTTTTAATAAATTCTTTCCAGCTTTGAGGATGGAAAGTAATGTGACAGTATTTCCTGATAACTGTAACCTTTTGTACTCATGACCGCTGCGCCAATCTGACAAAGGCCGACTCCGTGTCCCCATCCGGCACCTTTTAATACAAATGATTCAGGTGTCTTATTTCCTTTATCCTTAGGCGATTTTTTTTCAACAACGAAGGCTGAGCTGTATAGATGTGACTTCGACAGCGCTTTGCGTATTTCCAGTTCTTTTCCGATGGTAAGGCTGTTTTTACTGCCGACAATTTTCAGACGGATTATTCTTCCTGAAACGCCTCTTTCGACCGGAATCAAATCGAGGACATCACCTACGTCGATGTTGACCTTTTTCGAAAGTAACTCTTTTACTTCAGTTTGTGTGAGGGTGGTTTCCCATCGATAAAAGTCAGGTGTTTCCTGATCGTAGTTGTTTAGCATCTGAGATAAAACCTCCTTGTCATCGGTGTTGCAAAATGCTTCCGGTTTGGTTCGTATCCATTTTGCTGCGTTTTCCTCGATGCTCAAATCCATGTTGTAGCCTGCTGGTGCAGTGGGATTGTCAATCACCTTTGCCAAATAAGGATGGTGTACCGGTTCCCATACATGCTCAAAAAGTTCGGTTACGCCTCCGCAGCATTTGTAAAAACGGGCATCGCAGACTTTGTTGTTGTAGGTCAGGACTTCTCCGCGGGTAGTTTGCAGGGCATCGTAAACCTTTTCCGAAGAAACCTTCGTAATGCCTTGGTAACGCTGACAATGGTCATCGGCGCAAACATCGAAACGGTCATGGTCTTCGCGGTCATACCAGCGGATATATCCATCTTCGTTTTTGATGAAAGGCATATAACCAGCACTTTTCACTTGTTTGCTTTTTTCCAGTTGTGCCAACAACCAACTACGCGAAATCACGGCGTGAGCTTTTAGCAATTCAGCAGCAGAAGTAGAACTCATTTCCGAAGAAATGACACTGAGTAAATATTCTTCCAGCGAAAGGATATTAACTGCAGTCAGCTTCCCTCTATCGGCAAAGATTTTTAACTTGCCTCTGAATCGTTGATTTTCGGCTCTTTCCCAGTGAAACTGCACGCCAATAATCACGTTGAATAATTCAAATGCATCGGTGTTTTCATTGCTGGGGTCTAATATTACAGCACCGTTGTATGCTAATTCTTTTTCATCGATGTTTATAATAAATGAAGTTTCACCGGTAATAGTGGCAAATCCTTCTTTGTTAGAGACGCTGGTTCCGGCATCAGTCAGGAAGAAAGTTCCGCTCAATTTGAAACAAATGGTTTCCGCGGATAAAATTCCTACTTCAATGGTAGGTGTTTCCATGTGTAATTATATTTTTTATTTATTCGAAAAAAATGTACTTTTGCATCTCACTTTAACATTTCATGGAAGATATTTTTTCAAAAATAGGAACGGTTCAGACTTTAAGTCAGAAAAAAAATTTTTGCAGCCATCCGGGAGCAAAATGAAAAACAAGCTCATGACGAAATGCGGGCGTTGCTAATACGTAATCATGCGATTTATGACCGATATTTCAAGAATTTACTTGGAAAAAGTTAATTTAGTGGTCAGTTGATTACCACTAACCACAAACCACACTATTTCTTAAAAGAGTCCAGCACTTTCTTCACCGATCCGTGTTTCAGCAACAACTCCCTGGCTTCCTCTTTTGGCAGTCCGAGTTCTTCCACGATCATGCGGGTTCCTCTTTCAACTAATTTTTTGTTTGTCAGTTGCATGTTGACCATCTTATTCCCTTTCACGCGACCCATTTTTATCATCAGGGTGGTCGAAATCATATTCAGGATTAGTTTTTGGGCGGTTCCGGCTTTCAACCGGGTGCTACCAGTGACAAATTCCGGTCCCACAACTGCTTCTATCGGATACTCAGCAGCCAAAGCCAGAGGAGAACCAGGGTTACAAGTGATGCAACCGGTCAATAAGCCTTCTTCCCTTGCTTTTTTTACTCCTCCGATTACGTAAGGAGTCGTGCCTGAGGCAGCAATGCCGATAACTGTATCCAATTTATTGATTTGAAAGGCTTCCATGTCTTTCCAGGCTTGCCCGGTATTATCTTCGGCAGCTTCAACTGCATTTCTTAACGCGGTGTCACCACCGGCAATCAACCCGATGATGATACCCGGTGATACGCCAAAGGTCGGCGGAATTTCAGAAGCATCGAGTACGCCCAGACGACCGCTGGTGCCGGCGCCGATGTAAAATACACGTCCGCCTAATGGCATTCTTTCCAAGATTTTATCAATGAGTGTTTCTACTTGCGGGATGACTTGCTTAATGGCTAAATGAATCCCGGCATCTTCCAGATTGATGCCTGTTAAAAGTTCGTTTACCGTCATCTTGTCCAAATGTGGAAACCGCGACGATGATTCTGTGATGCTTACCATAATTTTTATTTGTGGGCTTTAACTAAAAGATGTCATACAACTTTTAATTTTTGACTGATTTATTCGTGTATTTGACCCTGCAAAAATAAAAAAAACCTGCTATATAAAGAGTAATTTATAAAATGTTGTCTATGCAGCGGCCGGTTCAGCGCTTACGGCACTCACAACTTTTTTATGGTGGATATTTTAGGCGCTACTGGGCTTGTGTTTGCTAACCACTAACCACTAATTTCTTAATCCTTTCCAAACTCGCGCGTTTTACTGCCGATTTGCTGAAAATGGCATCAAACTCCTCCTGCGTCATTTTTTTCCAGTCTTCTTTCGTCAAACTGAAAATTTCTTCGGTGGGAGTTAGTTCTTCGTGGTTGTGCGGGTGACCGAAACGTTTATTCCAGGGACAAACATCGTTGCAGATATCACATCCAGCGATACACCCGGATAGTTTGTCTTTCAATTCATCCGGGATTTCCGATTTACTTTCCAGGGTGAGGTAAGAGATACACTTGCGAGGGTCCATACCTTTGCCGTTCAGGGCGTTGGTCGGACAAGCATCAATGCATTTCCGGCAGTTGCCACACCTAAATGGAAACGGCGCTTCCGAAGGTGTTACTTCCACATTCAACAGCAAAATGCCAATAAAAACATAGGAACCTAACTTCGGATGAATAAGAAGAGAATTACGTCCAATCCAACCTAAACCGGCCTTTTCAGCCCATCGTTTTTCAAAAATTGGTGCTGAATCCGAGAAGCTATGCTGATGCTCTTTCGATACGCAATCTGCACCATATTCAGCAATGATTTTTGCTTCCAGTTGCCAAAGCTTTTGCTTCATGACCGTGTGGTAGTCAATTTTTGAATAGGCGTATTTGGCAATTTTAGGCAAATGTTCTGCTTGTCTTCTTTCCGGAAGATAATTCAGCAAAACGACCACCACCGATTTGCAGCCCGGAACCAATACTCGCGGATCTACTCTTTTTTCGAAATTGCGGTTCAGGTATTGCATGTCACCATGCATACCGGCATTCAACCAATTACGCATGAAAGCAGCATCTTCATCCAATGATTCTGCCTTTGCAATATCACAAGCATCAAATCCGACCGATAATGCTGTATGTTGAATGAAATCATGCATCAGAGGCGTTTTTCAATTTCCTTCTCTAAGGTTTGTAAATTCATGTCCCGTCCGACAATATCTCCTTGTCGGTCGATCAGGAAATAACTGGGGATGCTAGTTATGTTGTAGGTTGCAGCATATACCGTGTTAGGACCATTTGCATCACGAACGCAAACCCAGGGTAGATTTTGAACCGCATCTTCCCAGAGTAACTTGTTGCGGTCGAGCGAAACCTGGTAGATCTCAAATCCTCTCGAAGCATATTTATTGTGCAATTCTCTTAATGCAAAGGTATATTGAACACTCTCACGTGATTCAAAAGCCGAAAAGTCAAGCAGGATTACTTTGCCAGTCAAATCTGACAATTTACGATTATGGTTATTTTTATCCGGAAGTTCGATGTCGATATAACCGGTTGCCGCACTTTCGACTATTTCCCTCCAGTTGGCCTGTTGGCGTGCCTGACGTTCGGTTTTAATAGCATCCATGACCAATGCATAAAGGTTCTTGGTTCTGTCGTAATCCGGCATATAAGTGTTGTATGAAGTAGCTACTGCAGCGCAATACGGACGATCTTCCTTAACATAGGGAGAGAAAATAAAAGTGTCATTTATTTTTTGGAAAACAGCGAAATAAGCCGCTGTTGAACGTGGATTCTTCAGAATAATCGGTCTGGCTGATACTTTGTGTTTTTCAATTAATTCCAGTAATTCGGAGACTAATTTTTCTCTTTCAGTATCATTCATCCCCCTGATGATTTGATTTGCTTTACGTTGAATTTCAGCAGCAGATTTTCGCAATAACTGAATATCTGTATTGGATTCTGATCCGGTGATGGTGTATTCCGTTGAAAAGTTATCAAAAGATGCTGTGATACCAATTGTTTCAGTTGAATCAACAGCAAAATGAATTTGTTTGCTTCCAACTTTCAGTTTATAAAAATCGGGATAAACCGGACTTTTTGCCCTGAAGCGAAATTTACCATCGTCTTTTACCCGGGTTGAATCCAGTATTATGCTTTTTGTCAGTCCGTTGTGCTCTAGGTATATCATTTCTCCGGCGCCGCCTTCGATGGTTCCTTCGACTTTAAAATGACCGGTTCTGTTACAGGATGCAAAAATGCTGATAATAAGAAAGAATACTAATTTCTTCATGATGATTGTTTTATTTAAACAGCGCAAATTTACATTATTTTTCACGTTTGCCAAAACCTGCAGGCATTTCATTTCTCGCTGATTATTACTATTTTTGGCACATCAATTGACTATGAAGGCCCCTTATGTTACTTGTTTTTGTAAGTTGTTGATAATAAGTGTGGTTTTATATGTGGTTGCTGTATTTCGACCATGACATGTACTAATTTATGCCATATTGGCAGCAAAATATTCTATTTAACAATGAATAATCAATTTGACAAGTTTTTTTCGGATGAAATGATGGGATCTTCGGAAGTGTTTCCGATTATCTCGCTGGATGAACGTTCGCAGGATATTCAACTGGATGAGGGCGCGGTATTGCCAATTCTTCCTTTACGTAATATGGTGATTTTTCCGGGAGTTTTGTTGCCGGTTTCGGTTGCCAGATCTAAATCCTTAAAGCTGGTACGAAAAGCCCATGAAAATGATGGGTTGATCGGTGTTTGTACTCAAATGGACAGGAAACAGGAAGAGCCTACTATTGACCAATTATATCCTTTGGGAACAGTAGCACAGGTAGTGCGTATTCTTGAAATGCCTGATGGTACTACAACGGTTATTCTGGAAGGAAAACGTCGTTTCCGGATGGGTGAACTAGTTTCAATGAAGCCTTATATGAAAGCCCGTGTACATTTGATGGAAGATATTATTCCGGAAGAAAAGAAAAATGACGGGGTGTTTCCTGCTTTGGTTTCATCTATTAAAGACCTGGCATCTGATATTATTGCTAATTCGGGAATGCTCCCTCCTGAAACAACATTTGCCATCCGCAATATCGAGAATCCGGTGTTTCTGATCAACTATATTTGTGTGAATTTCGGCTTGCAGGTGAAAGATAAGATTTATTTATTGGAACAGGATGATGTGCTGGAAAGAGGATATCACTTATTGGAATTGCTGAATAAAGAATCTCAGTTGATCGAAATCAAGATGAATATCCAGAATAAAGCAAAAGCGGGTATCGATCAGCAACAGAGGGAATATTTCCTGCAACAGCAAATGAAAACCATCCAGAATGAGCTGGGTGTGATATCACCTGAACAGGACGTTGCAGACTTCAAAGAAAGAGCAGCAAAGAAAAAATGGGGAGAATCAGTTGCAAAAATATTCGAGAAGGAGTTGAAAAAGCTGGAACGTACCAGTCAACATTCGCCTGACTATTCTATCCAACTGAATTATATTGAAACCATGCTCGATCTTCCCTGGAATGAATACACGGTAGATAATTTTAACCTGAAAAATGCGATGAAGGTCCTAAATGCCGACCATTTTGGAATGGAAAAGGTGAAGGACCGCATCATCGAGCATTTGGCTGTACTGAAACTGAAAGGGGATATGAAATCTCCGATCATTTGTCTGTACGGCCCTCCGGGAGTAGGTAAAACATCATTGGGTAAATCTATTGCCAGGGCGCTGAGCCGCAAATATGTGCGCGTTTCACTCGGCGGGTTGCATGATGAGGCTGAAATCAGGGGTCATCGCCGGACTTATATCGGCGCGATGCCTGGCAGAATCATGCAGAATATCCTGAAGGCAGAATCGGCAAATCCGGTATTTGTGCTGGATGAAATTGACAAGGTTATCGCGGATTATAAGGGAGATCCTTCATCTGCTTTGTTGGAAGTGCTTGATCCGGAACAAAATACAGCTTTTCATGATAATTATTTAGATGTGGATTTTGACTTGTCGAAAGTGATGTTTATCGCTACGGCTAATAACCTGAATACTATTCCACGTCCTTTACTTGATCGCATGGAACTGATAGAGGTAAGTGGTTATACGCAGGAAGAAAAGGTTGAGATTGCGAAAAGGCATTTGGTAACCAAAGAACTTGAAAATCATGGTTTGAAACCGGAACATGTTTCAATGAATAAAGAAGTGATTCAGCAACTGATTGAATTATATACCAGAGAGTCGGGTGTGCGTTCGCTTGATAGGGAAATCGCTTCACTGATGCGTAAAATCGCGAGGTTAGTTGCCACTGATACGTCATACAACATTGATGTAACTGTCGATGATTTGAAAACATACCTGGGTGCACCGCGTTACAGCAAGGAAAGATATCAAGGGAATGAGTATGCCGGTGTCGTAACCGGACTGGCTTGGACACAGGTAGGTGGTGAGATATTATACATCGAATCCAGTTTGAGTAAAAGTAAATCGCCCAAACTGACGCTGACGGGCAACCTGGGAGACGTGATGAAAGAGTCGGCTATGCTGGCGCTTGAATACATTAAATCGCACGCCGAACAGTTGCAGATTGACCCGCTGTTGTTCGACGAATGGAATGTGCATATTCACGTGCCCGAAGGAGCGATACCCAAAGATGGTCCCTCAGCCGGTATTACCATGGTAACAGCCCTGGCATCTGCCTTTACCAAACGCAAGGTGCGAAAAAATTTAGCTATGACGGGTGAAATTACCTTGCGTGGAAAAGTATTGCCGGTTGGAGGTATCAAGGAAAAAATTCTGGCAGCCAAGCGTGCCGGCATTACTGATATTATCCTTTGTCAGGAAAATCAAAAAGACATAGATGAAATCAAACCTGTTTACCTTAAAGGACTAAAGTTCCATTATGTGCAGGACATCATGGAAGTGCTGGAGTTTGCTTTGCTGAAGGAAAAAGTAAATTGACTTCAAACCTGTCAGGTTTTTAAAACCTGACAGGTTTAATAACTAGTAGAATCAGAACGGCAATCCACTCTCTTCCTCATCTTCAGGAGGGACAACCGGTTGTTCCGGTGCCGGTGCTGCAGGTTGTTGTGTTGCTACCGGTGCTTGTGATTCTCCGGTTTCGGTTTTTTTGCCCAGAAGCTGGATGTTTTCAGCATAAATTTCAGTAATGTATCGCTTGATGCCGTCCTTTTCCCAGGAGCGACTCTGAATTTTACCTTCAATATATAACTGGGAGCCTTTTCGGATGTATTTTTCAGCAATTTCTGCGAGTCCGCGCCAGGCAACAATATTGTGCCATTCCGTGCGGTCGGGTACCTGTGTTCCGTTTTGCATGGTGAAACCTCTTTCTGTCGTGGCTAAAGGGAAGTTAGCAACAGCCACATTTTTGTCGAGATAGCGTACTTCGGGGTCTTTGCCCGCGTTTCCTACTAAAATTACTTTGTTTACAGACATAATTTTTTGTTTTTTTAGGTTGATATTTTAAAAATAATGCAGCGTAAAAGTACCGCTATTTTAATATTTTGCCAACCTAAATTAGTTAATATATTCTTAAAATAAACTAATGGGTACGTTAATCCAATTTAACGGTTAACTTTTACCAATTACATATTCATTTTATCATCATCATTTTCATCAAGTTCCTCCAGTTTAAACCAAGCGGCTATTCACATGGGGATTTAACCCTTAACAGCGACTGTTTCTATCTCAACAAGCGCTCCCAAAGGAAGATCTTTTACTGCAAAGGCCGCCCGGGCAGGGAAGTCCGACTTGAAGTATTCTTTGTAAACTTCATTCATGGGAGCAAAGTTTGCTATGTCAGACAAATAAACGCGGTTTTTAACCACATTATCTAAACTATATCTGGCTGCTTGCAGGATGGCAATGATATTCTTAAAAACCTGATCAGTCTGTCCGGCGATGTCGCTTGCTTCAATTTTTCCTGTTACCGGATTGATGGGTAACTGACCGGATATATACAAGGTGTCGTTTATTTCAACAGCCTGACTGTACGGTCCGACTGCTGTAGGAGCATGGGGAGTGGAAATGACTCGTTTCATAATAATATTAAATGGCTTAATGTTTAAAAGTCTAATGTTTAATTTGTTTCTTGATGAGTATTTTAATGAAAACAAAAATACTAAAACTTTTCAGCTTCTCAATTGCATATCAAGCTTTTTTTGCATAGTTTTATTATTTAGATCATTTGTTTGATGACATTTAATTGTGTTTGTTTCCCTTTTACTTCTCCGCTATTTTATTTATCTTTGCACTCCAAAATATATATCGTTTATTAGACCTGTCAGGTTTATAAAACCTGACAGGTTTGAAATATAACATACAATCACGAATGGAATTAGCAAGCAAATACAATCCTGCCGACATAGAGTCGAAGTGGTATCAGTACTGGTTGGAAAAAGGTTTTTTTAAATCGAAACCTGATAATCGTGAACCTTATACGATTGTCATCCCTCCACCTAACGTCACGGGTGTGCTGCACATGGGGCACATGCTGAACAATACCATTCAGGATGTATTGGTGCGCCGCGCCCGCATGAAAGGTAAAAATGCCTGCTGGGTGCCCGGAACTGACCATGCTTCTATTGCTACAGAGGCCAAAGTAGTGGGAAAACTGGCTGCTGAAGGAATCAAAAAAACAGATCTCACCCGGGAGCAGTTTTTGGAACATGCGTGGGACTGGACGCACAAACATGGGGGAATCATTCTGGAGCAGTTGAAAAAGCTGGGTGCTTCGTGCGACTGGGACCGGACGGCTTTTACCATGGATGAACCCCGCTCTGAGAGTGTGATTAAAGTGTTTATCGACTTGTACAAGAAGGGCTTGATTTACCGTGGCGTAAGGATGGTAAACTGGGACCCGAAAGCTTTGACTGCTTTATCCGACGAAGAAGTAATTTACAAAGAGGTAAGTGGTAAATTGTATTACCTCCGCTATAAAATTGAAGGGGAAGATGGTTATGCTGTCGTGGCAACGACTCGTCCTGAGACCATCATGGGCGATACCGCGATGTGTATCAATCCCAACGACCATAAAAATGCACATCTGAAAGGGAAAAAAGTGCTGGTGCCATTGATTAACCGGACTATCCCGGTGATTGAAGATGAGTATGTGGACATTGAATTCGGTACAGGTTGTTTGAAAGTCACGCCGGCCCATGATGTAAATGACTATGTGCTGGGTGAAAAATATAACTTGCCTTCGATCGATATTTTCAATGCGGATGGCACCTTAAATGAACATGGGGAAATGTATGCAAACATGGATCGTTTCGAGGTGCGCACTAAAATTGAAAAGGACCTGGAAGCTGCCGGTCTGATTGAAAAGATTGAACCATATACCAATAAAGTTGGTTTCTCGGAAAGAACAGATGTTGTTATCGAGCCCAAACTGTCGATGCAATGGTTCCTGAAAATGGAAAAACTGGCTCAACCGGCTTTGCAGGCGGTGATGAATGATGAAATAAAACTGCATCCGGCCAAATTTAAAAACACCTACCGCCACTGGATGGAGAATGTCAAGGACTGGTGTATTTCCCGTCAGTTGTGGTGGGGTCACCGCATCCCGGCCTGGTTCCTTCCGCAGGGTGGTTTTGTGGTGGCTGCAACGCGTGAAGAAGCGTTGGAGAAGGCGAAGCAAATCGTCAATTATACGATTTGCACGGATGACTTGCGTCAAGATGAGGATTGCCTGGATACCTGGTTTTCTTCCTGGTTGTGGCCGATTTCGGTGTTCGATGGAATTAATAATCCGGATAATGAGGATATCCGTTATTATTACCCGACGGATGATTTGGTGACTGCGCCTGAAATTCTGTTTTTCTGGGTAGCGCGTATGATTATCGCCGGTTATGAATATGAAGGTAATCTGCCATTTAAAAATGTATATCTGACAGGTATCGTGCGTGATAAGCTGGGGAGAAAGATGTCGAAATCACTCGGTAATTCGCCTGACCCGCTTGACCTGATCGCGCATTATGGTGCCGATGCAGTTCGTCTGGGGATGCTGTTTACTTCACCTGCCGGAA
This sequence comes from Paludibacter sp., assembly GCA_028703105.1. GTDB lineage: Bacteria > Bacteroidota > Bacteroidia > Bacteroidales > Paludibacteraceae > Paludibacter. The sequence continues at coordinate 10,503 of JAQVNN010000007.1, forward strand.
ATGACTTGCCTTACGATGATTCTTTGTGTGAACAGGGACGAAATTTCAATAATAAGATATGGAATGCTTTCCGTCTGGTAAAAGGATGGGAAGTGAAAGAGATGCCTCAGCCTGAAGCAGCTGCGGTTGCCATCAAATGGTTCGACTCACAATTGTCGAAAACACTGGCTGAAATAGATGATTTGTTCTCTAAATATCGTTTGTCGGAAGCTCTGATGGCGGTGTACAAGTTGTTCTGGGATGATTTTTCTTCCTGGTACCTGGAGATGATCAAACCTGCATATCAGCAGCCGATTGATAAAGCAACCTACTATGCAACGCTGGGATTCTTTGATGTGTTGCTGAAAATCCTGCACCCTTTCATGCCTTTCATCACGGAAGAACTCTGGCAGGCTTTGCAGGACAGGAAAGAAGGTGAGAGTATCATGGTGACCCTGCAACCGGATCCTCAGCCGGCAAATGAACTGCTTATCACGCAGTTTGAAAAGGTAAAGGAAATCATTGCCGGCGTTCGTACGATTCGCTTGCAAAAGAATGTGCCGAATAAAGAACAGATCAGTCTGCAAATCTCCGGAGAGCATGAGTCTGATTTCGACGCTGTTATCCTGAAATTGTGTAACCTGACTGCGATTGAAGTTGTTGCTGAAAAATCTTCCGGTTCAATTTCCTTCTTAGTGGGAACGACCGAGTATGCCGTACCCATGGGTAATTTGATTAACGCTGAAGAAGAAATTCAGAAAATGGAAGCTGAAATTACCTATCTCGAAGGATTTTTAGTTTCAGTAATGAAGAAATTAGGCAATGATAAATTCGTTGCCAATGCTAAACCTGAGGTTGTGGAGGCGGAACGCAAAAAACAGGCGGATGCCGAAAGCAAAATTGCTTCGCTGAAAGAAGCCATCGCCGGTTTGAAATAACAAATAACGAATAACAAATAACGAATAACGAATAATGAATTAATGTAGAGACGCACGGCCGTGCGTCTCTACAAAACAAAACGTTTTCACAACAAAACGTTTTCATAACAAACAAAACGTTTTCACAACACAACATTTTCACAACAAAACGAAACATTTTCACAACAAAACAAAACGTTCCCATTAAAAATATTAATGATTAATTCATACCAAATTATCTGCCTTAAAACCTGCGAGATTGCCAAAAAAGCAGGTGCATTCATTGCTGAACAACGTAAAGGTTTCAGCCAGTCGATGGTGGAGCATAAGGGCTTGCATGATCTGGTAAGCTATGTTGACCGGGAAGCGGAAAAAATGATTATCGCCGAACTAAGCAAAGTATTGCCCGAGGCCGGATTTATTGCTGAGGAAGGCACCAACAACATTCGTGGTGAAAAATTCAACTGGATTATCGATCCGCTGGATGGTACTACAAATTTCATTCAGGGTATTCCTACTTACGCTGTGAGTATTGCGCTGATGGAAGACAATGAGTTGGTGGTGGGTGTGGTGTTTGAAATCGGTCAGCAGGAGTGTTTTTATGCCTGGAAAGATGGTGGGGCTTATCTTAATGGTGAAAAAATAAGCGTTTCTGATAAGAGCGATTTGCATCTTTCTTTGCTGGCTACCGGTTTTCCATATACTAATTTTGATAGACTGGATGACTATATGACTTTCCTGAAATGGATGCTCCGGAATTCACGCGGTGTACGTCGTATCGGGTCTGCTGCTACTGACCTGGCTTATGTGGCCTGTGGTCGTTTCGATGCGTTCTGGGAATATGGACTGAAACCTTGGGACATGGCTGCAGGGGCTTTACTTATTAAAGAAGCAGGAGGTTTTGTTTCGGATTTTAAAGGCACGGGAAACTATGTGTTTGGTAATGATATTATTGCGACTAATGGTTTGTTATATGATGAAATTTTTAGGAAAATAAAAGAATTTATAGGTTGATTTATGAATAAATTGTGGACTGCGAGTTTCCTGAGCGCTTGCGTAGGAAATTTTCTTCTGTTTTTTGCATTTTATCTTCTGATCCCGATTTTTCCTTTGTATCTGATTGATACCTTTGATGCGTCGAAGTCGCTGGTAGGTCTCGTTTTATCTTCTTATACCCTGGCGGCATTGTTCGTCCGTCCGGTTGCTGGTTTCCTGCTCGATTTGTTTCCCAGAAAACCTCAGTATTTAATTGCTTTTCTGTTGTTCGTGTTGACTTTTATTGGTTATCCGCTTGTTACCACGGTCAATCTTTTTCTGATAATCAGAATACTTCATGGGACTTCTTTTGGGTTTGTTACAACGGCTGGAAATAGCCTAGTGGTTGATATCCTTCCTGCTTCGAGAAGGGGAGAAGGACTTGGCTTCTTTGGGGTGGCCAACAACCTGGCTATGGTGGTAGGACCCATGACGAGTTTGTTGATGCACGAAAAAGAAATGGATTATAAATTAATATTTTATCTTTCCATCATCTCCGGGTTACTGGGGTTTGTGTTTGCTTCTATGATCAAGGTTCACAAACCTTTTGAGTCTAACAAGGAAAGAATACGCGGATTCGACCGTTTTTTTCTTTTTAAAGGTTTTAAAGCGGGCGTATCTTTACTCCTGACGGGTATTCCTTATGGGATGTTTACGACTTACCTTGCCATTTATGGGAAAGAGCTCGGCATTGACGTCGGATTAGGCTTGTTTTTCAGTTTACTCGCTGTGGGTTTGGTTTTTTCCCGTTTGTTCTCAGGCAAAATGGTTGACCGGGGCAAATTAAACAAGGCAATTGAATATGGGTTGTTTATCAGTGTGACAGGGTTGTTTTTATTGGCATCTCTGCATCGACTGAATGATTATAACCATTTACTCGTAAATGTCTTGTTCCTTGTTATACCGGTTATACTCGGTTTAGGATACGGGCTGATTTTTCCGGCATTTAATACCCTTTTTGTAAACCTGGCTCCTAATAACCGCCGTGCCACTGCCAGCTCAACCTTCATGACCAGCTGGGACCTGGGAGTTGGAACAGGATTAATCCTCGGGGGACAGTTTGCTGATTCTAACGGAGGATTACCGCTCGCTTTTCTTGTAGGGGCTCTCTTGTCCTTGTTCTCTTTTGTGTATTTTGTTAAATCTGCCGGTCCGCATTTTCTCCGAAACAAACTAAGATAATTCAGAGACTGATGATGTCGGGATGTAATGGAATGTCCTTGCTTCCTGTTTCGTTTCTGCTGTTGTACGAATCTACCCATTTGATGAACTCGGTCATTTGATGAAGTTCTGTTTCAAAAATATTTCCCACGACAACAAGATCAGCTCCGGCTTCAAAAGCAGTTTTAACCTCCTCTGTTGTGGTAATTCCTCCTCCTACTATTAAAGGAGATGATATTGATTTCCGGATGTAGGATATTAATTCGCCAGGGACAGGCTGAGAAGCTCCACTCCCCGCTTCAAGGTAGGTAAGACGCATGCCAAGAAGCTCTCCTGCAACGGCTGTTGAACGGACAATTTCTCTTTTATCCCGTGGAATCGCACGTGTGTTACTGATAAATTCAACCGAACTGACTTTACCTCCGTCGATCAATAAATATGCGGTGGGTATAACTTCAACCTCTGATTCCTTAATCGCTACGGCTGATTTGATATGTTGACCGATTAAATATTCGGGATTCCGGCCTGATAATAACGATAAAAACAGCAAAGCATCCGCGTGTTCTGAAAACTGCGAGGCATCTCCGGGAAACAGGATGACTGTTGTGTCAACCTCTTCTTTCAGAACTTCAATCATGTTGTTCAATGACTTAACAGCATGGCTTCCGCCTACAAAAACAAAATCAGGAGGTGATATTTTCAGGGCTGCGATGATGGACGCAAAATGCCGTCCATTGCTCTTTTCGGGATCAATTAATACGGCAAACATCTTTTTTCCCATCTCGCGGTTTAAAAGAATTTTTCGGTAAATATTGTTGTGTCTCATAAGCTGATTTTTTTATCTACCCCAAAAACTAAGGTGAAAATTTCATTTTGAAGATAATATAATTTGTAAATTCGGGAACCGGTTTTATGTAAAACATGTAAAGTGCCCGAATCGTTTAACGCAAAAGGTAAAATTTCTAATGTTGCAGCAAAATCCCGCACTTCATTTCCAATGATTTTGTATAAAGTTTCTTTTGCCGACCAAGCTATTTCTACCTTTGCTGTGTTTGTTTCTTTGCTGAATAATATTTGTTCTGATTCGTTTAAAAACCGTTTCGATACAGTTTTTACCTTTTCAGTTCTGATTTCTAAATCAATCCCTACCGGGAACTCCGGATGAATGATCACCGCAGCATAATTTTTACTGTGTGTGATGCTGATGTGTAAGCTATTGTCTTCCAGATAGGGTTTACGGTTTGCATCATAATTTACCTTTACCTGACAACCTGCTGCCTGATTGAGCAATATTCTCGCCGACAGGAATTCTCTTTTTCTTTTTTCATTTTTTAATTGACAAAATTCTTCCCGGTATTCCTCAAAATTGTCCAGTTGACGTGTCAATGCTTCTATGTCTTCTTCCATGACACTAATCAATATCGTACTGTTCTGGTATGTTAGTTTTTCTGTTTTCATTTCCAGCTGAAGCTTTCCATTAATCTTATTACATCTTGTTTGATGTAATCGGACATGGGGGCAATGGAGTCTTTATTGGGTACATGGTTAAAGTAAACAGCTCCTCTGAAAAAATGGTTAATGCTGTCGGTCAGTACAAATTGCGCAACAGATGCCGCATTACCCTTCAGGTCGTAATAAATCCCGTACACTTTTCTTTCGGGATTACTGAAAACTTGTTCGGTAATGTCATCTGCACGGATCAAATGTTTATAAACAGAACGATGAGCATCCTCCGATAACTCATAAAGATTACGATCTACTGCTTTATAACTACAATGTATCGCTGCATTCAGTTCCGGATATACAATGTTGATCCAGTATTTTTCTTTTTGTTTAATCTCTAATACTGCAAAAGATGAAATGTCGAATGTATATGGCAGCAAGGTGTCAAGTCTTACGTATTCATTATCAGGTAAGTCAACCCTGAAATAACCATAAGGTTTTGGGTAATAATTCTTTTTACAGCTGGTAAGAATGACAGTCAGCAGACAACATGACGCAATCAGCACAGAAAAACTATACATCCTCTTCATTTTCATCTTTCTTAATGTAGAGTTTTACTTTTTTAATTCTTCTGTTATCAACAGATAAAATTTCAAAAACATATTTATCAAAATCAATTCGTTCATTTTTTGCCGGAATTTCTCCTTTTAGTTCAAGTATTAACCCAGCGAGTGTTTCTACTTCTTCCGTAACTTTTGTAAAATTTTCTTCATTTATTTCCTCAATTTTAAAAAAGTCATTCAGCTGAATTTTAGCTTCAAAAATAAAGGTGTGGTTATCAATTTTTGTATAAAGCGTTTCTTCCTCATCATATTCATCGCTGATGTCACCCACGATTTCCTCAATGATGTCTTCGAGAGTAACCAATCCCGACGTGCCACCATATTCATCGACTACAATAGCCAAGTGTACTTTGTTTTGTTGAAACTCATTTAATAAGTCATCAATCATTTTAGTCTCAGGTACATAATAAGCCTGACGTATCAAAGTTTGCCACCGGAAAGAATCCGGTTTGTCAAGGTGGGGCAACAAATCCTTACTGTATAAGATTCCTTTGATGTTGTCGTGAGAACCGGCATATACTGGTATGCGGGAATAACCTGAGCTGATGATCATTTCAAGCAGTCTCTTATAGGATGTTTTGATGTCAACGTCCACAATGTCCACACGTGAAGTCATGATGTCAACTACCTGAATATTGCCGAATTTAATGATGCCTTCGAGAATTTCGGTGTCCTCGTCGTTATTTCCGGAAGTAAGTTCCAGTGCGTGTGAGAGTTCGTCTATGGATATGTTTGTTTTGTTGCGCTTGGCCAATCTAAGATTCATTGTCGAAGTAGATTTTACAAGAATCTGTATAACCGGTTTGAATATTTTTTGAAGTATGACAAGCATGGGAGCGGTAAATGTGGCTACTTTTTTTCCTTCCTGAGATGCGTAAACCTTAGGAATGATTTCTCCAAAAAGCAACAACAAAAAAGTAATGATAATGGTTTGAAAAACAAAACCCAATACGGGGGCTTCTTCAAAGTTTACAAGTCTGTTGGTAACCAGTGTGAGTATCAGAATGATGGCTACATTTACAAAATTATTTCCGATTAAAATCGCGGCAAGTAGTTTTTGAGGATGATGCAGCAGATTTAGAATGTTTTTATCAGTCTTTTTGTCGCTTTGTTCCATTTGATCGAGAACCTGCGGACTAAAAGAAAAAAATGCAACTTCCGATGCCGAAATGAGACCTGATATCAGTAATAATACCAAACTGATGATCAGAGAAAACAATTCATTGAACGTGAATGAATTGAAAGTGACGTTTAATAATACATTGAATGAGTACACAGTACGCTTGTAAGAGTTGAATTGTTACTTGATAATGTTGTATTGCAAAAATAGATATTTTTCGTGACTTCAAACCTATTTTCAACAATATATGTTATATTTGTAGTCTAAAACAACTACAATTCACCTTAAAAAATGCTGTATTATGGAAGATAAATTGGTAACACTTGCTATACGCACCTACCAAAGGGCGCAAATGATAAAAACGGTATTACAGGAAGAAGGCATTGAAACGGTTATTCACAACCTGAATCTCGAAAATCCTGAAATGGCAGTTGGAGTTCGTGTCAGAATAAAAGAAAGTGACTTGCCGCGTGCATTGAAAATTGTAGAAGAAATGGAAAGTGCCTGGGAAGAGGAAAAACCGGTTAAGGAATCTAGAACGGTACTCATTCCGGTGGATTTTGCAGACCAGGTTCCAAAGACGATTGATTTTGGTTTTAATATGGCTGACAATATCGGCGCTGAAATTGTTTTTTTGTATGTTTATTTTACCCCGGCATTTACCATTTCCATGAATAACGATGTAAGTACCTACAGCATCAGCGATAGTGAACTGCTGCGACGGATCATCAGTTCAGCCAATGCTGATGTCGAAAATATGGATAACCTGATAAAAAAACGGATTAAACAAGGTGAGCTGCCTAATCTGAAATACAGATTTGAATTAAAAGAAGGCGTCCCGGAGGATCAAATTTTGGATTTCTGTAAGAAACATAAACCGGATCTGGTTGTAATGGGTTCGCGCGGGAAAAAAATCTCCAATGAACTGTTGGGTAGTGTTACTGCCGAGGTAATGGAGTCATGTGAAACGCCTGTGTTTGCTATCCCGATTATGATCAAACAGGAAAAATTCACTGATTTGAAGAAGGTGGCTTTCATAACCAATTTCGATCAGAAAGATTTGATTGCGGTGGATAAAGTAATATCAACATTCAATAATCCTCAACTGGAGCTGTGTTTCATTCATGCATCAGATAAGAAACATGTCTGGGATGAGATTATGCTATCGGGAATAAAAGCTTATTTTACCAATCATTACCCGGAAGTGAAAACGAATTATGCTGTGGTTGAATCTACGGATTCACCTGAAAAAATCAACGAATTTGTGGAACAGATGCAGGTCGATGTGCTGGCTTTCAACACCAGACGCAAGAAACTGTTTGCGCGTATCTTTAATCCTGGACTGGCATATAAAATGATTTATCATTCTGATATCCCGTTGTTTGTGACGCATGTTTGATTGAAGATGTGTTGTTTCGTCACGTTGGGTGTCCCTGCCAATGAGGTATGACCAGAAGCTTCCTCAGGAAGCAATTTTGAAAATAACTCAGCTAACTTGTAACGAATTGTTCGAAAATAAAACAGGAGGAAAACCATTCGATTTTCCTCCTGTTCGATTTCTTTTAGACAGCGTCAATTATGCTGGACTGATTGCTTCTGAGGGACAAACATCGGCACAGGTTCCGCAATCGGTGCAAACTTCAGGATCAATAACATAGATGTCACCTTCTGAAATCGCCTCAACCGGACATTCACTAATGCAAGATCCACATGCAATACAATCTTCTGAAATTACGTAAGCCATTTTTAGAAATTTTTTTGTTAGTACTAATTAGCTTTGCAAAAGTAGAAAAAATTTCTATTTGCTACAAAATATATCGTTAATTTTGTTGCAAATGAAAGCAATAATCGCTTTCAAATGCCGTTTTATTGGATATTTACATGAATATATGGTAAAAAAGTTTTTTTTCTTGTTTTTTTTCCTGCTAGCATTGAATAACTTATCTGCTCAGGGTAATCTGACAGATTTAGATTATAAAACCTTTCGCCTAGGCTTTTGCCTTGGTACCAACTTTATGGATTTGAAAGTTGAACACACTGAACTTATCCAGGATGGGAAAATTTATTATGCTGATGTGCCGGATATCATTCCCGGGTTTACTGTCGGACTGATTACAGATTTAAGACTTCAACGTTATTTTAATCTTCGGTTTACGCCTTCTTTGTTGTTAGGGGAACGTAATCTCCGGTTCAAAGCATATGATGTGAATACGGGTGTTCTTGAGGATGATAAGATTGTTAACTTGTTTTCGCTGCCGGTGGACATTCCGGTATATTTAAGGTACAGTGCAGAAAGATATGGTAATTTTAAACCTTATGTACAGGTTGGTATCGGGACTTCTTTCGATCTTGGTCGTGATGAACAGACTGATGTCACCCTGAGTTTATCGGATTATTACTTCAGTGCCGGCGTTGGATGTGATTTGTATTTTAGGTTTTTTAAACTATCACCTGAATTGAAATTTAATTTTGGAAGAATGAATGTCCTTACTCCTAAGGAGATTACAGAAGATACCTCTGCCAATCTCAAATATACAAATGCCATCTCAAGGCTGTTGTCACGCGTACTTGTGTTTTCATTGAATATTGAGTAATTTTACGGCATGAAAAATCAAGTGAAAGCATATATTCTGTTCCTGCTGATACCGCTATACTTTATTTCATTTACTGCATGCGAAGATGATTTAAACGTGGACAGTCAGGGTAGAATATTGCAATTTTCGAAAGATACGCTGACTTTTGATACGGTGTTTACCAACATCGGGAGTGCAACGGCTAAAATCCTCGTGTATAACAGGAAAAATAAGGCTGTAAATATCAACGAAATAAAATTAGCCGGGGGTGCTGCTTCTGCTTTCAGGATCAATGTGGATGGAGCCAAGAGCGCCAGTCATCTTTTCAAGGATATTACCATCAAGGCCAAAGACTCGCTGTATATATTTATCGAGGCCAACATTCATCCGAATGATGTGAATACGCCTCTACTGATTCAGGATTCTATTGTTTTTAATGTTGAAGAAAAAAATCAGCGGGTGTTGCTTGAGGCTTACGGACAGAATGTGGAAGTATTCAAAGGTCAGGTAATTACAAGCAACACGATTCTTGATGCGGATAAACCCTACCTGATATATGATTCTTTACGGGTTGATCCGGATGTTACACTGACTTTGTCGGCCGGCGCTGTTTTATATTTTCATCATAATGCCAATTTGATTGTCTATGGGAATCTCCGTGCAGAGGGTACATATGAACATCCTGTTGTTATGCGGGGTGACAGGCTGGACAAAATAATGTATGATAAGCCGATTCCTTACAAGTATGTTGCCGGTCAGTGGGGGGGTGTTTACTTGCTGTCGAAAACAGGAAATCACGTCTTGAACCATGTACACATGAGCAGTGGTTATGTTGGGTTGAATTTTTTTAATGACGATAGAAACCACCAGCCTTCACTGGAAATTCACAACAGCATCATACATAATTTTTTGTTGTATAATATTGTTGCCGTTAATGGAGATTTGCTTGTCACAAATTCTGAAATCACCAACTCGGGAAGCTATACCGTTTATCTGAATGGAGGAAAACATGCATTTTATCATTGTACCATAGCAAATTATTTTAATCGTGGTTCTGGTCGCCCCGTTGACAGGGAGGACAAGCCGGCTGTGATGCTCATGGATTTGAACAGGGCACTCCCGATGGAAAGCATTTTTAAAAATTGTATCATCACGGGAACAGCGTCGAATGAGTTTATATTGGCAAGTAAGTTTAGTGAATTGTATAGGGGGGATATTCAACATTCCTACATAAAAAAAACGGAGCCTTCTTCTTTACCAATGTTTAAAAATATCTGCTGGTATAAAAAAAATGATACTGTTTTTGTAAGAGATGAATACAATTATAAAGCAGAAGGTTATTTCAATTTTATGCTTGATTCTATATCCCCCGCACGTGACACTGTTGCAAATTCTCAAATTTCAACTCAATATCCGATCGATCTCAAAGGGAGAAGCCGCCTTGTTGATGGTCAGCCCGATGCCGGTGCGTACGAATGGTATCCCAAATCTGCTCAATAGGTAAATATTCAATCAGAAAGTAAAAAGTTTTATTTTTTTGCTTTTTTGCGTGTTATATCCGGCCTGAGTGTGCCGGGTATTTTTTATCTTTGCAAACCTAACCGAAAAAATATAACAATGAAAATCTGGATGTTTTGTTTGCTGTTTTTGATTGAATCAGGTGTTTTAGCATTTGGTGAATCCGGAAACAGAATTTTCAGGGCGATGTGTTACAATGTTGAGAATTACTTTGATTGTGTGGATGACAGTCTCACGAAAGATGAGGAATACCTACCCGGTGGCGTTCGTGGTTGGAATAATAATCGTTATGTGCGCAAACAACACAATATTGCACGGGTGATTGCTGCTGCCGGAGGGTGGGAGACACCTGCCCTGGTTGGTTTATGTGAGGTGGAAAGTCGTCGCGGTTTATTCGACCTGATCAGGGGACCTTTAAAGAACCTGTACTATCGTTTTGTACATTATGATTCTCCCGATGCAAGGGGTGTTGACGTGGCATTACTGTACCTGCCGGAGTTATTTAAAGTGCTGCATGACGAGGCTATCAGGGTTACTTTTGCTGATGCACCCGGCAGTACAACCCGCGATGTTTTGTATGTCTGTGGAAGGGTTCCATCGGGTGATTCCCTGCATGTGTTTATTTGTCATTTTCCTTCACGTTTGGGAGGGGAGCTTGAATCGGCCGACCGGCGTAAGGATGCAGCGATGATTCTCCGAAAGCGCATCAATCTCATACAGGATAAAGACGCAAAAGCCAATATTCTGGTCATGGGTGATTTCAATGATTATCCCGATAATGCAAGTTTGCTTGAGGTTTTACAGGCCAGGGAGCCGGAAGAACCTTATCGTCCGGAGACTCTATACAACCTAATGTTCCCGCTTCACAAAGAAGGAAGAGGAACGCACAAACACGAAGCGGAATGGGGAGCCCTCGATCAAATCGTTGTTTCGGGACATTTGTTGGCTCAGAAGCAGGGTTTGTACACGACACCGACCGATGTGCATATTTTCAATGTTGATTTCTTGCTTGAGGATGATTTGAAATACCTCGGCAAAAAGCCGTTCAGAACGTATTCGGGGATGAAGTATGTTGGTGGCTTTTCCGATCATCTTCCGGTTTATATTGATTTTTGGTATTAAATTCTAATTTTTATACGATGGATGTTCAACTATTTATACCGTGTTTTATTGATCAGCTTTATCCGCAAACGGCTTTTAATGTCGTAAAAGTGTTGGAGAAAGCCGGATGTACAGTGCATTATAATCCGGAGCAAACTTGTTGCGGACAGCCTGCGTATAACAGTGGTTACTGGGATGAGGCTGCGAAGTTAGCTGGTAAATTTCTCCATGATTTTAGTGATGATATGCCCATTGTATCTCCCTCTGCATCTTGTACCGGTTTTGTGATGCATCATTATCCAAAAATTCTGAAGGATAAACCGGAATTATTACTCAAACAGCAAAATATAAAAGCCAAAATTTACGAATTATCTGACTTTCTGGTGAATGTGCTGAAAATTGAAAAACTGGATGTCGCATTTAACTACAAGGTAACTTTCCACGATGCCTGCTCTGCTTTGCGTGAATACGGCATTGAGGAAGAGCCACGCAAGTTGTTGCGCATGGTAAAGGGTCTGGAGTTGATTGAAATGGTTGAACGTGACACCTGCTGTGGTTTCGGGGGTACATTTGCAGTAAAAAATACAGCTATTTCAACGGCCATGGCTGAGAGAAAGGTGCAACACGCCCTGCAAACAGGTGCTTCATTCATCGTGAGTACGGAGGCTTCTTGTCTGATGAATGTAAATGGGTATATTGCCAAACACAAGTTACCCATTAAAGGCATTCATCTCGCCGATGTGTTGTCAGGGACGATACAATGATTGTTCAAGTAAAGCCTGGTAGTTTTCGTTTTGCATCAGTTCGGGCAGACTGACATCCTTGTTGTTTTGCATGTATTTTGCTACAATTTGATATCCCACCCAAGTCCCCAGTCTGCCGGGTGACTCATTGGAAACCGGTGAGGTGAATGGAGCCGGATTGATGTATTGGTTAATCAGCATGTAGTCGGTCGAATACAGGTGTTTTTGCTCCAATATGCTTGTCCAGATGGTTTTTTCGTATTGCTTACACCACCCGGTTTCCGCTTTCGAATAACCCATGATTAATTCCGCATTTGCATCCGGCATCAGTACTTCTAGTAAATATCGAATTTTTCCTTCGTATATCATCGTATTCAGCAGATTTACTTCACACTTAAATGGAAATTTTTGATGTAGCAGGGTGTTGAGTGCATCCGGTACCAACATTTCTTTCCGCATGGACGGAAGCAGGTATTCGTAGGTAATGTCCTTATATAAGGGGAAATCTGCTCCCAGGTAGAGGTCGCTACCAATACCGAGAATCGAATCGGACAATAAGAATTGTTGGTTAAAACCTGAAACAAAGAAGTAAACTTTAGGAAGTTCCATATCAGCGAAATAGTATCTGAGGTAGGAAAAAGCCATGGAAAACTGTTCTTCTACCGATTTTATATCTTCAAAAATCGTTTTTACCTGCTGATGAACATGATGAAATGTAGTATCCTGTAAAAAAGTTTTAATCTGACTTGCATTTTCAACTGTATCTGTCACTTGCATCATCAACACATCAGAAAGAAAAGGTAAAAAAAAGGCAGGATACTTATTTTCAAGTGCAATCAAGCCACTTGCAACATCCGTTGTGTCAAGTGCAATGAAATCCAGGTCGAAACGGTTAATTTTCACCTCAACCGGATGCTCAAAGCTGCCGATGTGAAACCTGTTCTTGGGCTGACAAGCAACAAGCAACAACGTGACGGCAAGAAGGACTGATGTGGATTTTGTAAACATGATGATATAGTGGTTAGTGGTTAGTGGTAAATTGTAACCTCAAAAATTAACCACTGACCACTATCTACTAAAAATTATTTTCTCTTGTTCCTTTCTTTCATCATTTTCTCCTGTTCTTTTTGCATTTTTTCCAATCTTTCCATAAAGCTGCTTTTCTTTTTTGTTGGTTGCTTTTTGGCGTTGGCAGCTCTTTTAGCATGCAATTGAGCGAGTAATTTCTTTTCATCAACAGTAGCCCTGATCACGTAGGTTTGTCCAACAGAAATCAAAGTTGAAATGAAGTAGTAATAACTCAGACCGGAAGCATAGCTGTTGAACATGAACATAAACATGATCGGCATCAGGTACATCATCCATTTCATCATACCTGCACCTGGTTGATCTGGGGTGGCGGTATTGGCCATATTCAGTTTGGTTGACAACAAGGTGGTAATGGTCATTAACAGGGTGAACAAACTGATGTGGTTACCGAAATAGGGTGATATAATTGGAATGTAGGTATCCCAGCTTACAATGGCGTCATAGGAAGATAAATCCTTTGCCCACAGGAAGCTTTCGCCTCTTAATTCAATTGAAGACGGGAAGAACATGAACATGGCGAACAGAATTGGCATCTGGAGCAGGGTAGGGAGACATCCACTGAACGGACTGACACCTACTTTCTGATACAATTCCATGGTTGCCTTCTGGCGTTCTGCCGCTTTATCGGCCGGAATGCGTGCGTTTATTTCATCGATTTCCGGTTTCAATACCCGCATCTTGGCACTTGAGACATATGATTTGTAGGTAAGTGGAAACAATACGAGTTTGATTACAATGGTCATCAGTAAGATGATGATACCAAAATTCCCGATGAAAGAGCTGAACAGGTTGAACATCGGGATAATAGCAAAACGGTTTACCCAGCCAAAGATTCCCCAACCCAATGGAATCAGGTTACGTAATTTAAGTTTTTCGTCAGCCGGAACCCCTTTGTCGTATGACGCCAGGGTTTTATATTTGTTCGGACCAAAATAAAATTTAAGCGAAAGGTCTTCTTTGCCGTTCGGGTTGTAATCAACTGTCATTTCAGCGGCATAAGACTTCATATAGCCGCTTTCTTTGGGTTCAACCTTGCTTGAAAGACTAGTATTGCTAAAATCCTTTCCTGCAATCAATATAGAGCTGAAGTACTGATCTTTGAACGCAATCCATTTTAATTTGTTAGATATTTTTTTGGAGTCATCTTTCGATTCACTCAGTTTTTCCATGTCGTCGGAAATATACTTGTAATTGAGTGTGGAGTAACGTTCCTCAAACTGACGGCCTTTTTCCTGCTGACGAATTTTCGTATCCCAGTTTACAATCATATAATTGCTTCCCAGGGGCATAATGGTATTGATATCTTTCGAACTCACCACGAAATCCAGCATGTAATCATCAGCAAGCAATGTATAGGTGAAGTCGAAATAAGCACCTGTTTCGGATTGAAGTCTGAAAGTAATCCGCTGATTACCGGCTTCATCTTTTATTATTCCGGATACAGGTTGAAAATATAAGGCAGAAGTATTGACAATGTGATTGTTGCGCAGAGCCATGGTGAAACTGAAATCAGCTTCTTCCTGGTTGAACAGTTCAACGGGTAGGGAGTCTTGTGAAAGGTAGTTTTTGAGTTGAGCTGCAACCACCTTTCCTCCTTTGTTGCTCAGGGTAATTTTTACAAGGTTATTTTCCAGTGTGAAATATTGTTCTTCCCCAAATACTGCCGTTTTAAAATCTCCGTGAGCATTCAGAAATTTTTCTACTGCAACAGTATCATTTGTGTCAATAGTATCTACACTACTGACAGTGGCCTGCAATGCTTGTGTTTGTGTTTCAGCTACTTGTTGCGCTTGTTGCACCAGTCTGATTGAATCATTATATGTTTTTTGGCGGGCAATTTCTTCTTCAGAAGGGCGGTTCAGAACTGAGAAGCCGATCAAGATGGCTGCAATTAAAACAAACCCGAGAATTGTATTCTTATCCATTTAAATATATTTTACAATATTATTTTGAAATAGAAGCTTTGATAAAGCTGATAAACAAGGGGTGCGGATTAATAACCGTACTCCTGTATTCAGGATGAAACTGAACTCCAATGTACCATTTGTGCGATTCCAGTTCAATAATTTCAACCAGATTTGATTCTTCGTTATAACCACTGCAAATCATGCCCGCATTTTCGAAAGCTTCTTTGTATTTGTTATTAAATTCGTAGCGGTGCCGATGACGTTCGTAAATGATTTGTTGATTGTAGATTTTTGATGCTTTAGTGCCGGGTTTAATCGAGCACTGAAACGCTCCTAAACGCATGCTGCCTCCGAGATCCAGGATGTTTTTCTGTTCATCCATGATATCCACGATGTTGTGTGTAGTGGTGGCGTCAATCTCAGTACTGTTGGCATCTTTGAGTCCAAGTACATTACGTGCAAATTCAATTGACATGGTTTGCATACCCATGCAAATACCCAAGCAGGGGATGTTGTTTTCACGTGCGTATTTCAGAGCGCTGAACTTTCCGTCCATGCCACGCGTACCAAATCCCGGCGCAACGAGTATTCCATCCACTTTAGCTAATTTTTTCTCTATATTTTCATCATTCAGCTTGTCTGAAAGAATCAGTTCCAGTTTTAATTTTCTGTCGTTATAGGTGGCAGCTTGTTTGAGCGATTCAATGATTGAAATATAAGCGTCGGGCAGCTGAACGTATTTACCAACCAGGGCAATCCGTACTTCCTCTTTTGCTCCTTCTAGCTTTTCCACAAAAGCAGTCCACTTCTCCATTTTTGCAGGTTGCGTCGTAGCCAGGTCATATCCCATTTTAGATAGTGTGACCTCATCTAATCTTTCAGATTGCATATTCAGTGGAACCCTGTAAATGGACGGAACATCAATAGATTGCATTACAGCAGTAGGTTCCACATTACAAAACAGAGCTACTTTCTTACGCATTTCAAGCGAGATATTATGTTCTGTACGCAAAACTAAAATATCAGGTTGAACTCCCTGTTCCTGTAATGCTTTGACGGAATGTTGGGTTGGTTTGGTTTTCAGTTCTTTTGCTGCGGCAAGGTAGGGGACATAAGTCAGGTGGATAATCAGGCAATTTTTTCCTAATTCCCAGCGTAACTGACGAACGCTCTCGATATAAGGCAGTGATTCAATATCTCCAACCGTACCCCCGATTTCAGTAATCACAAAGTCGAAATCTCCTTTACTACCTAAAGATTTTATATTGCGTTTTATTTCATCGGTAATGTGTGGAATTACCTGCACGGTTTTTCCCAGGTAATCACCTCTTCTTTCTTTATTGATCACATTTTGGTAAATCCTTCCGGTGGTAACATTGTTAGACTTGTGGGTCTCAACTCCCAGAAAACGTTCATAATGACCTAAATCCAGGTCGGCTTCGTGTCCATCAACTGTTACAAAGCATTCACCATGTTCATAGGGATTAAGCGTCCCTGGATCCACATTGATATAAGGATCTAATTTTTGGTTGGTTACTCTGAAGCCTCTTGCTTGCAGTAATTTACCCAGTGATGCAGCGATAATTCCCTTTCCTAAAGAGGAAGTAACACCGCCGGTAACGAAAATGTACTTAGTTTTGTCCACGTTTTTTTATCTTAAAAATTCACATTTTAAGTTCGCAAATTTCGGAAAAAAAAATGAATTACGCAAAAGAACTTCCTGAAAGAATGCATATGTATGAAATACTGGATGTATATGAAAAACGGGAATTGAAGAAACTCAATTCCCGTTATTTTTAAACTGATTTGATAAATGTCGTCTTAAATTACTTGATGCCTAATTTCTTTTTTACCAAAGGAGTAACATCCACAGCTTTAGGAGAATGATAGGCGACAGATTGAGTGCTCAGGTCGAATATATAGGTGTAATTGTTTTCAGTGCCAACTTCAGCAGTAGCTTTTAAAATCTTTTCACGCAAAGCATTAATCAGTTCCATTTGTTTGCGTTGCAGTTCTTCGTTTGCTGTTTGCTGAAAAGTACCAATTCTCTTTTCGATGTCAACAATTTCTCCCTGACGTCTTGTTTTGATTGATTCAGCCATGGTCTGTAGATTATCCTGGTATTCTTTGGCTTTGGCATAATACTCTTCATACATCTTGTCCAATTCCTTTTTGTATTGCTCGTTTAGGTCTGCTACTGTCTTTTCTACTTCAGACAATTCCGGCATCACCTGGAAAATCTCCTGAACGTTAACGTAAGCAAGTTTATCCTGAGCCACTAAACTTAACGGTAATGCTAACAGCATTATGAAAACAATTTTTTTGATCATGTCTATAAATTTATATTTGAATTCTTAATTTTAAATGCCTGCAAAAATAATATATTATTTTGAATATCCCAATTTCGTGAGTACCTGATCACTGATGTCAATTTTAGGTGAACTGAAGATGATGTTCATTGCTGAACTTTTGTCAATTATGATACTATAATCTTTTTCTCTGCTTAATTCCTGTATGACATTGTAAATTTCATCCTGGATGGGTTTCATAAGACTTTGACGTTTTTTAAAAAGTTCTCCTTCCGGGCCAAAATAGCTGCGTTTTAACTCTTGTGCTTCTTTTTCTTTGGCAATGATTTCTTCTTCCCGTTGTACTTTCATTTCATCAGAAAGAAAAACCAGTTCTGTTTGGTAGTTTTTATACAAATTCTGTACTTCCTGCATTTTCGTTTCGACCTCTGTCTGCCATTTCTTTGAAATAATATTCAATTGTTCATTTGCAGTTTCATACGACGGAATGTTTTTTAAGATGTATTCCATATCAACAAGAGCAAATTTCTGAGCATTTGCTGAAAATACTATCCCGATAAGAATACCCAACATTAAACTATATTTTTTCATATTGGTACGGATTTATTAATCATTAATCAATTTTTTACACACACGCATGCTGTATTTCAAATATCCTGCCAGATTTTTAAAGCTCCTGGCCCAGTACAAAGTGGAGTTGACTTCCACTGATGGCTCCGGTTGTATTACGGTCAAAACCATATCCCCAGTCAATTCCCATCATACCAAACATCGGTAAGAAGATGCGCACCCCAACTCCGGCAGCTCTTTTTAAATCAAACGGATTATATTTGGATATTTTGTTAAAACTGTTTCCAGCCTCCAGAAATCCAAGTACATATATGGTAGCCGATTGTTCTAGTGAAAGAGGATACCGCAGTTCCATGGTGAATTTATTGTATAAATACCCGATTCTTGTTTCACGTTCATAATCCAATGGTACAAGTGAACCGCTTTCGTAACCACGCATAGCAATGTATTCAGTTCCATAGCTGGTGTAGGCCGACATGCCATCTCCTCCCATGTAATAAGTCTCATATGGAGATCGGGCATTTTTGTTGTAATGGCCAAGGTATCCAAACATCATCCTGGTCATAAGAATCAGTTTCTCGTCCATCGTGAGAGGTGTAAAAGTCTTTCCGTTCAGCGTCCATTTGTGATATTCAATAAATTTATAACGTTCTTGATCACTCATGTTTTTATCTGCATAATCCTTTCCGTTTAAGGTTGAATAGGGGGGTGTTATTTTAAGTCCGAGACTAAATGATGAACCCCGACGCGTATAGATCGGATTAAAAATAGAATTTCTGCTCAGTGATAAATTCAGGCTGAAATTGTTGAAGTTTCCATCTGTCAGAGGAGGCAGGTAAGCCCAATTACTCAACATAAAGCGTTGAAACGACAATTCTCCGTAAAATGAGAAATAGTCATCTGGCCAGTTCAACCTTTTACCATACCCAATGGAGGCTCCCAGTGTACGCATGTAAATGCCCGGATCCATTTCATTTTTATACATATTTGTATATGCATCATTACCACCATAGCCACCATAATTTTCGTAGTTGCCATAACCACCGTACCCACCATAACCGTATGGAGAATACATATAGTTTTGCATACTTTCATAGAATCGTTTACTAACACCTGTTTGAGAAGCATAATAAATTGAAGCGGAAAGAGAATTAGGTCTTTTTCCTCCCAGCCAGGGTTCAAGGAATGATGCACTTACGGATGAATAAGATTGTCCGTTTGTTCGCGCATTGATAGAGAATGTCTGACCTTCTCCCTGGGGAACAATGCGGTAAGTTTCCGGTTTAAATAAATTTTGTATGGCAAAGTTGGTGAATTTCAGTCCTAATGTCCCCACGATGCCGGTAGCACCCCATCCGGCCGAAAATTCAATCTGGTCACTCCCTTTGGTCTCCAGTTCGTAGGTAATATCAACCGTTCCGTTTTCGGGATCGGGCTGGATATCCGGTTTGATTTTTTCAGGGTCAAAATGTCCCATCCCTGCCAGTTCACGGTAGGTACGCATAATATCCGATTGACTGTACAATTGTCCGGGTTTGGTATAGAGTTCCCTGCGCACAACATGCTCATAAACTCGTGTGTTTCCTTTGATGTTTATGGCGTTAATTGTTGCTTGTTTGCCTTCATAGATCCGCATTTCAAAGTCGATGGAGTCATTTTCAATCATCACTTCAACCGGTTCAATGTGTGAGAAAAGGTATCCTCTATCCTGATATAATTTACTTACTGCTTCATTTTCATCTGTTTGAAGTCTCTTCATTAACTCTTTGTAGTTATAGACGTCTCCTTTTTTGATGTTTAGAACTTCACTCAGGTATTCATATGGGTAAATGGTGTTTCCAACCCATTTGATATCCCTGAAATAATATTTTTTGCCTTCATCGATTGTTAGATAAACACGTACATGTTTCTCATCAATCGGAATAACACTATCTGAAACAATATAAGCATCGCGATAGCCGATTTCGTTGTATTTTTCGATCAGGGAAATTTTATCTTTTTCATATTCTTCCCGTACGAATTTTTTAGTTCTGAAAAAATTACGCCAGTTACCATCATTGGTCTTTTTCATGGTACGGTTGATTTGGTTAAAAGTCAGGGCATGATTACCTTCGATGATAATTTCTTTAACACGGCTTTTGATTTTCTTGTCCACTTCAATATCAACGATTACATGATTGGATTTTTCCGGATCGTTACGTTGATAAACATTCGTCTCAACATTCATGAACCCTTTTTCTTCCAGGTACTTTTTGATTACCAGAATCGCCCTGTCTGAGATGTTGGGTGTAATTTGATTTCCTTCAACAATTCCCAATCGGGTGCTTAATTCATCAATTTCGCCCTTTTTTAACCCATGGTAATTAATTTTTGAAACCTGAGGACGCTGTTTAAGTGCAATATTCAACCAGATTTTTTCATTTTCTATTTTTGTTGCATACACTTTTACATCAGAAAAAAGGCCCTGTTTCCAGAAGCGTTTTACTACTTCCGAAATGGCATCTCCTGGGACAGTTATAACATCGCCTACAGAAAGGCCGGAGAAGCCGATCAAAACAAAATCCTCATAATTATCAGCACCGCTGACAGTTATTTCAGCAATTTCATATTTTTGAGGAATAGAACCGTAGTTAATCTCCGGTGTTGTCAGGGTGTCAGCACTTTCGTTTTGTTGAGCAAAAGTTGTCTTGTGAAAAAACAAACTGAAAAGAACAATTAAAAAAAAGTATCTTTGGAACATATAATTATTTTATGCGCAATTTTAATGATAGTTTATTTCCCGAAACGCCGGTCTCTTTTCTGATAATTGACGATTGATTTGTAAAATTCTTCCTTCCTGAATGCCGGCCAATGCTTTTCCGTAAAATACAATTCAGCATAAGCAATTTGCCAGAGCAGAAAATTACTGATCCGGATTTCTCCGCTTGTTCTGATGAGTAAATCAGGATCAGGTATGTTTTTGGTAAGCATATACGATGATATTAATTCGTCAGATATGTCTTCAGGATTTATTTTTCCTTTTTTAGCGTCTTCGGCAATATGTTGTATGGCATTTTTTATTTCCCATCTGGAAGAATAACTCAATGCCAAAATAAGGCAAAGCCCGGTATTATTTGTGGTGAGGCGGGTGCACTCAGTAAGTTTTGCTCTCACCTTTTCCGGCAGACGGTTGGTGTCACCAATGGTCAGTAAACGGATGTTGTTTTTCTGAAGTCTGGCAGTTTCTTTTTCTATGGAGTCCACCAACAGCTCCATCAGCGCATTTACTTCTTCCCGTGGTCTTCCCCAATTTTCAGTAGAAAAAACATACAAAGTCAGGTATCTGATGCCGAGTTCTGTTGCAGCTTCGGTAATAACACTCACTGACTTAACGCCATTTTTATGGCCAAAAACCCGCGGATATCCTTTTTCTTTAGCCCAGCGGCCATTACCATCCATGATGATGGCGATGTGTTGTGGTAACCGGGATAAATCAATTTTATCTTTGTATGTTGACATGAATGAGATTTACTTATAATTAAGACACTTACACTTTTTTCTGAATAAGCTATAGCTTAATCCAATCGTGGCGGTGCCCAGATGATCATTCTTAAAAATATTAGATCCATTTAGCTGTAACGGATTGTCCAGTTCTCCACGGCCTTCGATGTTGTCGGCGAGCATCAATCTGTGTGTCCATTGTAGATTTAAATGTAATCTTTTTGATAATTTAAACTTGTATCCGAAACCAAAAGGAATACTGAAATTCAAATCATTAAAGTTCTTGTTATACAATTGTATCATTCCGATTCCGGCAAAAAGATATGCAGTATGATTGCTACTTTTCAGAACGTAATCGAGCTGACCGTAATCCAGAAAATTAAATCCAAATGTAAAATCCAGGGAATACATATTTTGATTAATCGTTATTTCCGGATTTGACAAATTTTCAATTGGTTGTATATAATCACCGGCAATAGTTGTGCTATTAAAATCCGTTTGTAACGTCATTCTTTGATTAAACACATACCTGAAAATCATTCCGTAATCAGATTGAAAGTCAAAAAACTTTGCTTTAACATCACCAACAAAATAAGAACCACCTCCGTGAAACCCGATTTCTGTTGTGTATATCTCTTGAGAATATATACTTCCGGTTGTTATCAATAATACCGTTACGATAAAACACCTAATTAGTTTCAACATTATTTTGACAAATAAGTAATTACAATCAGCTATCTAACGGCATTATTTAAAATAAATTATTCTTTTTTGCTTAAAAGCAGCAACAAAAGTAATGATTATCTTTTAATGTAAAAAAAATACGGATAAAGGAAGTGTTTAATTTAACAATTTATTGCATTAATACAGAGTTTGAACGTCAGGATATCAGGGTATGATAATGTTCAAGCGCATCGTTTTCTTTTTCAGTCATTTCCTTTTTAGAATCAGGGTTTTTATCGTCTTGTCCGCAGAGATGAAGGATGCCGTGTATCATAATCCGGAGCAATTCTTTAGCAAAAGAAACCCCGTATTTTTCGGCGTTTGACTTTACTGTATCCAGGCTGATAAAGATATCTCCCGAAATAATGTTTCTTTCTGAATAATCAAAGGTAATGATATCTGTATAATAATCATGTTGGAGGTATTGACGATTGATTTCCAGTATTTTTTCATCTTTACAGAAGATAAAAGCAATATCTCCCGCGATTTTTTCATATTTTTTTGCAGTATCCTTTATCCACTTAGTAACCTCACGTTTTTTCAGATCAGGAGCTTTTATGTTTTCACTCAAAAATTGTATCATAATACATCAGTTTAAATTAGAAAAAGAAAAGATAACCAATGAGAATAGCGGCGGTTATTCCTGCTAAATCAGCTATTAGTCCACATCCCAGTGCATATCGGGTATTTTTTATGTTTACCGATCCAAAATACACGGCCAACACATAGAAGGTCGTTTCTGTAGAGCCCTGTACGATGCTTACCAGTCGTCCCGCGAAAGAATCTGCCCCAAAGGTTTTCATCGCGTCAATCATCATTCCTCGCGCACCGCTGCCGCTCAAAGGTTTCATGAGAGCGGTCGGTAATGCATCAACGAAATCGGTGTTGATTCCAAACAAGGCGAAGAATCTTCCAATACCGTCAATGATAAAATCCATGGCGCCGGATGCTCTGAAAACGCCAATGGCTACCAGGATGGCAATCAGGTAGGGAATGATGCCAATAGCCACATTAAACCCATCTTTAGCTCCTTCAATGAAAGATTCATAAACATTTACCTTGCGTATGGCAGCCATTAGTACAAAAGAGACGATAACTGAGAACAATATTAATGCGGCAGCAAAATTTGAATATATGGAAAGTTGATCTTTTGGTAATTGTCCCAAAAAATAAATCAGCCCACCTATCAAAACCATAAAACTAAGTAAGGTAAGCAAAATGGTTTTATTGAAAATATTGATTTTCTGCATCAGAGCAACACTGATAAACCCGACCAGGGTTGAGAAGAAAGTAGCTAGCAAGATGGGTAAGAATACATCGGAAGGATTAGCAGCACCCATTTGAGCACGATAAACCATGATGCTGATGGGGAGTATGGTAAGTCCGGATGTGTTCAGTACCAGAAACATAATCATTGGGTTGGACGCTTTTTCTTTGTCCGGATTAATCTCCTGGAGTTCTCTCATGGCCTTTAATCCCATGGGAGTAGCGGCGTTGTCGAGGCCGAGCATATTAGCGGAAATATTCATGAAAATACTTCCCATCGCAGGATGGTCTTTGGGTATATCCGGAAATATCTTGGTGAAAAATGGAGCCACAAGTTTAGAAAATGCCGCAATGACACCTCCTTTTTCCCCAATTTTCATGATTCCAAGCCACAACGACAATACTCCGGTCAATCCCAGTGAAATTTCAAAACCTGTTTTGGCAGAATCGAAAGTGGAGTTGATGATGTCTGAAAAAATCTGGGTGTTGCCGAAAAAAATGGTTTGTATGCAGGCAACAACAAAGGCTATCAAAAGAAAACCAATCCAGATGTAGTTGAGAATCATGAAACGCGGATTTATTATTGAATGAAAACGCAAAGTAAATAAAAAAAATGGAGATTATGTTAAAGAAATATATATGTAGGGTAAATTACAAATAATATTATTTTTTATTTAAACCTTTCGGTAATTTTGCAGTCATAGTGACGTTATTGTACCTATTTAGACCTGTCAGGTTTATTAAACCTGACAGGTCTGTTTAGATTAATTTTTGTGGTGAAAAAACTATTTATATAGAATGAAAAAATATTACTTTGCTGTTTTCCTGCTTTTTATAAGTATTGCTGCTTCTGCCCAGCGAACCATTCAATCTGCTGTATTTGATGCCAATAACGGGATGCCACTGGAAATGGTAACTATCCGACTGTTGAAGGCTGCCGATTCAACTCTGGTTCAGGGTGCACAGACTAACAGCAATGGTTGGTTTAGTTTACAGCGGATAAATCCCGGGAAATACGTGCTGATTGTAAGTTCGGTAGGATATGATGAATACCGTGAGAACATCACGATGGGGCGAAAAGATATCCTTTTGAAAAATATTCAATTAAAGGAAAATGTACTTGCTCTTAAGGAATTGGAAGTAAAGGGTACGGCAGCACAGATGGTTGTTAAGGGCGATACGCTTGAATATAATGCAACAGCATTTAAAGTACAGGAGAATGCAGTAGTGGAAGAACTGCTCAAACGTTTACCCGGGTTGGAAATAACTGCGGAAGGTAAAATTACGGTTAATGGTGAAGAAATAAAAAAAATCAGGGTAGATGGCAAAAAATTCTTCGACGGAGATGCAGAAATGGCTACGAAAAATCTTCCTGCAGAAATGATAGATAAAATTCAGGTATTGGAACAAAAGTCGGAGATGGCTCAGTTGACCGGCTTTGAAGATGATGAAACAGAACGAATTATCAATCTGACAACAAAAGTCAGTCGTCGGAAGGGGGTGTTCGGAAATGTGGTCGGAGGCGCCGGATTGGATACTGAAAATATGATTCGGTATGATGCTAATGCCAACATTAATTTCATAAATGGCGATTCTCAAACATCTCTCGTTGCAGGTGCCAACAATGTAAATACTACCCGAAGCCGGCGCGGTAGAGGGAGCTGGGGAGCTAATAGCGGAATTACCGAAACACAGAATGCCGGGTTGAATAATAATACCATCGTGAACGAAAGATTTAAAATCGGAGGAGACGGTTCTTTCAACCATTCGAATAATTTCAGTGAAACAAATAGTACGAAAGAAAGTTACCTCAAAGAATCTGTTTTTAATGATTCAATATACAATACTTCTGTTAACGACCGTTACGAAACCAACCTCAGGCTTGAAGCAGAGTGGAAACCGGATACACTGACAACCATTATTCTTCAGCCGAATATTAATTACAATTACGGAACGACGAACAGTTATCGCGACTATATCTACTTGCAAGATGAGGATACGACCAGTTATGGGAAAGTAAGAAATGCCGGATTAAGTAATGCTTTATCTGGAGGAATGAGGTTGATTTTCAGTCGAAAGTTTGCATCAAAACCAGGACGCTCATTAACTACCAATGTGTATTCCGGTTTTTCTCAAAGTGAAAGTCAGTATTATAATTTTTCCAATAAAGTTGCAGATTCAACGACAGAAATCAATCAGTACACATTAAATACATCAGATCGATTTAATATTGATACCCGTGTGTCTTTTGTTGAACCTTTGTGGAATAATAAAAATATGCTTGAGACCGTGCTGGCATTTAGTTCGACGACCCAAAACAGCAACAAAGATCAGTATGCTTCAGACAATCAATCAGCATTTTATAACATGACTCCAGCTGATTATACAATTTATGTTGAGGATTACAGTAATGATTTTAATAACCGGTTTTTCCGCGAAACACTTGAACTAAACTATCGTTTTACGGAGAAAGATTATAATCTTACGCTTGGCTTAAAGGCTGAACCATCACAAACATACAGTCGGACTCTGTATAAAAATGGAAAGGTCCGGAATGTGGACAATGAAGTGGTAAATTTTGCTCCCAATGGCCGGTTTCAATATAATTTTGGAAAGAAAGAATTTTTGCGCGTTGATTACCGTGGTTATACCCGCCAACCTTCTGTCAACCAAATGCAACCAGTTAAAAACAACGAAGACCTGATGAGGGAAACGGTTGGTAATCCGACATTAAATCCTTCTTTCTCGAATTATCTCAGGTTTTTGTACAGCACTTTTAATGATCAGACTTTTTCATCGTTTAGCACCTGGTTATCTGGTAGTTTTGTAAAAGATGATTTGGTTACAAACCGGATTTACGACAGGTCGGGAAAACAATACACACAAACAGTGAATACAGGTGAAATTCCTCTCTCCTTTAATGGAAACATCATGTTTAACACCCCCATTATTCAGAAAAGGTTGCATTTTAATACCAGTACGAATGTGGGATACTATACCAGTTACGGTTATACTAAAAATATGCAGGCTAACATTGACAGCCTGATTAATCTTGAAAATTTACCTCTGGGGCATTTGAGTTTTACACGCCGATACAGTGCTCTGGAGCAGTTGTCATTAACTTTTACCCACGATGTAATTGAACTGGGTGGACGTGGTATTTTCCGGTACTCCAATTCGCTGAATAATCTCAGTAATAAATTGACAGAAACTTATGATTGGACCCTGCGCGGGGACTTTGTGCTGCGTTTGCCCTATGACATTACCCTGAATAGCAATATAAATTATTCGAACAGATTAGGATATTCCAGCTTTGATCAGTCGGAGCTGATATGGAATGCATCTATCGATAAGTCCTTGTTTAAAAGCAGAGGCGTTTTATCTGTCAGATGGTATGATATTTTACAACAACAGCTGAATATCCGGCAAAGTGTCGGAGATAATTCAGTCTCATTTTCAAAATACAATACTTTAACCTCTTATTTTATAATTAGTTTTAGCTATCGTATCAGGCAATTTAACCGTGGTTCAAGAGAGTCTGATTCCCGTTCCGGAGGAGGAAGAGGCTTTGGACCCGGTATGCGTCCGGAAGGGGGAGGTTCCCGTCGCGGTGGAGGGGGTATGCCAATGGATGTGTGATAGTTAGTGAATGGTTGTTTGTATATTGTTTGCTTTCAGCTATTCTTCGTATTCCTCTTCATTATCACTTGTTTCAAATACTGAAATTTGTCTGTTGAATACTTCATCCAAAGAAATCTGAAAAGTTTCGGTGTGTGATATTCCTCTGATGCCAGTCATTCTGTCAACAATAATCTGAAGTAAATGCTTGTTGTCACGGGCATAAATTTTCACAAACAAGGAATATTTACCGGTTGAATAATGACATTCCACGATCTCGGGAATTTTCTTTAGTTCTTCGGCAACCTGTGCAAACGCTTTGATGTCGGACAAGGTTATACCGATAAATGCGCAGGTTTGGTATCCAACCTTATAGTTGTCAATGATAAATTCTGAACCTTTGATGATTCCATTGTTTTTGAGCTTCTGGATGCGTTGATGAATGGCTGCTCCGGAAACATTACATTCGCGAGCTACTTCTAAAAAAGGAATACGAGCATCCTGCGAAATTAATTGCAGAATTTTTTTGTCTAAACGATCTATGCGGTGTTGTCCCATGGTTAAATTTTCAGGAATTGATTAAATATTCTATTTATATGTTGCAAATATAAATAAATTTTTTAGAAACAGGTGAAAATGATGAGAAACTGTAAGGGATAATTATTGTACTTTTGCAAAATTATCGTGGGTTCAATATTCAAACTTTATCTTAATTGTGTTGTTATACAATAATAATTTATGATTTTTTTATGAGCAATTACAGTTGTATTCTAATTAAAAACAGGTTAATAAAAATAACATTAGTTCTTTTGTTTTTGGCTTTTAAGTGTCAGTTAAATCTGTTTGCTTCTCAGGTTGTCGATAACAACAGTTTCATCTTAACATCTTCTTATTCGAACGGTGCATTAATCAATGAAATTCCTGCCTGGCAGGCCAAATGGATATGGCAGGAAGCGGATGGTCCTGCCAATACGTGGGTATGTTTCAGAAAATCATTTATGTTGGATGTGGTGCCAGAGACTGCACTTGCAAAAATTGCGGTTGATTCAAAATACTGGTTGTGGATAAACGGGCAGGAAGTTGTTTTAGAAGGAGGATTAAAACGTGGTCCAACTCCGTATGATACTTATTATGATTTGGTCGATTTAGTTGATTTTCTTCAGGAAGGGAAAAATGTGATTGCTGCTCAGGTTTGGTATTTTGGAAAGGATGGCTTTTCTCATCATGATAGTGGAAAAGGAGGTTTGTTGTTTGAGTGTGTGATGGATGATACTGTTATCCTAAGTGATAGTACCTGGAAAATGCTTGTTGATACTGCTTATCAGAAGAGTACAGGTGCGTATAGTCAACCGAATGTTAGGCTCTCTGAATCTCATGTTTTATATAACGCACAGAAAGATATAAAAGGAGAATGGAAGGCTGTTGATTATGATGATTCTCTCTGGCTGACAGTTGTTGAAAAGGGATTACCTCCGACGGCTCCCTGGAATACACTTTGGTTAAGACCCATTCCTCAATGGAAAAATTATGGACTGCGTGATTATGAGAAATTGTCTCTTATGAATACTTCACCTCTTGATCCTACACCTATCACCTTGCCTTATACGACGGATCGGAGTTCTGTGTTAATTGCCGATTTGCCTTATAATGCACAGGTAACTCCTTATCTTGAGATTGAAACCGGGAATCCAAAACAAATTTTTATTCATGGAGATACCTATTATAATTCGAAAGATAAAGGTATTGTGGCGGGATATCTTGCCAGTCCCGGAATTTCAAAATATGAATCGCCCGGATGGATGAACGGTCATCGTATGTTGTATTCCATTCCAGTTGGTGTAACTGTTAAAGCACTTAAGTACAGGGAAACAGGATATGATACGGAAATGTCTGGTTCGTTTATGTCGAATGATACTTTTTTTAATCTGCTTTGGCAAAAAGCCCAACGTACGCTTTATGTTGCCATGCGCGATAATTTTATGGATTGTCCCGACCGCGAGAGAGCATTGTGGTGGGGAGATGCTGTGATTCATATTGGAATGTCATTTTACGCGTTAGATAGAAAATCTGATTTACTGGCAAAAAAATCTATTAGTAATTTAATTCAATGGCAGCGTGAGGATGATGTACTATATGCTCCGGTTCCTTCGGGAAACTGGAATCAGGAGTTACCTGCGCAAATGCTTGCGAGTGTTGGCGAATATGGTTTCTGGAATTATTTTATGCATTCAGGTGATACAACTACAATCGTAGAAGCTTACCCTCGTGTTAAAAAATATCTTAATATGTGGACCATTGGTGCAAACGGACTGTTGGTATATAGATCCGGTGGTTGGGATTGGTCGGACTGGGGTGAGAATATCGATGCCGAAATACTTCAGAATGCATGGTACTATTTAGCCCTGAAAGCAGCAAAAGGAATGGCCGTGTTGTCAGATAATGCCAACGACACGGTGTTTTATAATAACAGGATGTTGAACATGCAAAACAGTTTTAATGATGTTTTCTGGAATGGAACAGAGTACAGAGCGCCCGCGTATGCCGGATTAACTGATGAGCGGGCTAATGCCATGGCCGTATTGGCTGGTTTTGCAGATGTTTCTAAATGGGAAAACATTCGTGATGTGCTGACAACACAACGGAATGCCAGTCCGTATATGGAGAAATATGTGCTTGAAACTCTTTTTGTAATGGGGTTTGAAAAAGACGCCATGGCACGGATGAAACATCCTGAACGCTATCTGAGCATGGTGGAAGATCCAGGTACCACCTTATACGAATATTTTGAAAATGGAGGATCAAATAATCATGCCTGGTCAGGCGGACCATTAACACTTCTTTCAAAGTATTGCGCAGGGGTTGCTCCATTGACTCCGGCTTTTGAAACTTATAGTGTGTTTCCTCGGGAAGGAGATTTAACGTTTGTCAGAACGCTTGTCCCGAGTGTTAAAGGAAATATCGAAGTTGAGATAATGAAAGATACAAGTTTATATAGTTTGAAACTTATATCGCCTGATAAAACAAAAGCCCTGGTAGGGATTCCGGTCTCTCCATATCCAGATATGAAAGTAATATCACTAAAAATTAATGATTCGATTGTATGGGCTGACAATCATTTCACAAGTAATGATACAACCGTACGTTTTACAGGGCTTACCGATAAATACATGGTTTTTGAGGTACAACCAGGCAGGTATCAATTTGAAGCGGAGTTGAATAAACAGATGGTTGCAACTGTCAATCAGAGAGAAAGTGCGGATGCACTCTCTTGTCGTTTAACCCCTAATCCGGCTAGTGAGTACATACAAATTCGGTTTGAACAGGCGGATCCGTCTGTTACTTCAATAAGTTTATATAGTCTCCAGGGTAAATTGATTTCATCTTACAAATCTAGTGGTCCCTTATTCAGGATAGATGTTCATAATTTAATGTCAGGGGTGTATATGCTGAAAATGGTAAACGGACAAAACAGTTGTTTTAAATCCTTTATTAAACAATAAATTTTTCTAAACGGATTCTATCAACGGTATTTTCCGGATTTAAAATCAGATAAAATACTCAGGTAACTTTGATAACGAGAGACGCTTATTTCATGATTTTCCACCGCTTTTAATACGGCACAACCAGGTTCGTGTACATGCGTACAATTCGTAAAACGGCAGTTTTTTGATGTTTTGAATATCTCTTTGAAATAATGGCTGATTTCGTCTTCTTCCATGTCAATCGTACCAAAACCTTTGATACCCGGAGTATCGATGAGTTGCGCGCCATTTTCAAGTTGATATAGCTGTGAGTAGGTTGTTGTGTGCGTTCCCTTGTTGTGGTAGCTTGAAATTTCTCCTGTTTTTGCAAGTGATTTCGGAAGAATAGCGTTGATTAATGTTGATTTTCCTACTCCTGAATTTCCCGAAATAAGGATGGTTTTATCCTGTAGATATGCCCTGAATGCTCCGAAAGATTCCGGTAATATGGCAGATAACATAAAAACAGGGTAATCAATTGATTCATAGAGTATTTTCAGCGCTTCGGTATATTGCAATTCTTCTTCAGTATATAAATCAATTTTATTGATTACAATACAGGCCGGAATATTGTATGCCTCGGCAGAGGCAATAAATCGGTCGATGAAAATGGTAGAAGTTTCAGGATATTTTACTGTAATAACCAATATCACCAGATCCAGATTAGCAGCCAGTATCTGTGAGTGTTTTGATAAGTTGGATGAACGCCGGATGAGGTAGTTTTTACGATCGTAAATTGCTGAAATCAACCCGATGTTGTTTTCCACGAGAGAAAATTCTACAAAATCACCAATGGCGATGGGGTTGGTGCTCTTGATATCCTTCAACCGAAGGTTGCCTTTGATTTTGCATTCAAAAAGCCCTCCATCATCCGTTTTAACCTGATACCAGCTCCCTGTATTTTTGATTACCAATCCTTTCATTGAGGTCAGTTAGTTTGCTCTGTGTTGAAAGAAAGTGTGTCCAGTAACAAAGGAATCTCGTCGACATCAATTCCGTTTGAAATCAGGTGTTCTCTATTCTTGTTTATTTGATCGATAATGAGTTGCAGATTACCATCCTGAAGTTCCAGACTGGTTTGATAATAATGTAATGCACTATCCCTGTTTTTTTTACAAAAAGCAATGTGGCCGGCATTCAAAAAATCTGTAGCATCCGGTGCCCCTGAAATTAATTTTTCCATATAATAATCTGCCTGATGGATGTTTCCCGAAACAAAAGCACACCAACTGACCGCTTTCCAGAGTTTTTCATTGTCGGGAAACGATTTTTCGATTTCACCATAAACCTGCAATGCCTCTTTGTGCTTGTTGAGTCCGATCAGACAATTGGCTATTTGCATTTTTGTATTGTGCTGATCGGGTCTTAAAAAATCGGCATGTTTGTAATGTTCCAGTGCTTTCTCAAAATTGCCTGACAAACGATAACAAAAAGCAATCTTTTTAACAGTCCATACATCATCCGGTAGAATCATGTCGGATTTGATGTAGGCCTCTAAAGCCTCACTTATCCGGGAGCTTTTTTGATAAGAAAAACCGATTTTCTGATACAAAGCTGCAGAAGGTTCCTGTTCTTGAATTAATTCGGTAAACAATTCAATGGCTTGCGGATACAATTTTTTGGTAAAATAATATTCTGCGACATGTGTTTTGATATCGCTCGCCGATGCCAGTAAATCGAAAAATGAGCTTTGATGTATTTTTAATGATAACGTAAAAATATCCTGAAAATCAGAATGATGTGGATGAATCCTGAAAAAGCGGAACAAGTCCTGAATGTATTGTCTCGCCATATTTCTGGCAGCTAACCCGGGTTTCAGTAGTGTTTCGTCTTTGCTTATTTCCTCCAGTTGTTCTGCTTCTGCCCGGAACGTTTTACTCATTATGTCGCGCTGACTGTAAGGCATTTGAAGTGCACTCAGGCAAAAAGAATATTTGTCGGAATTACAAATTACACTATTATTCAAAAAAGCCGAAAGAATTGATTTGTCATTTTTTTCGAATAATTCCTGTACGCCGGAATACTCAGGGTCAAAGGGCATAAACCAATGCGCTGTCTCGTTAAAGAAAGGGAAATTTTTCAGCATAGAAAAAGTACTCATGTAAACATCAGCACCCTCCATTTGCAACTCCGTAAGTTCCTGTAATTTATCTGCAACTCCGCTCTGTTCAAGTATTTCGTTCCATTCTGGATTTTCATCATCCCATTCTTCAGATTTCATTAAGTTTTCAGCATCCAGTTTGTCTTTGATCATCGGACTTATTTTCATCACTTCAGGAAGAATCTCTTCTTTCATTTTTTTTGTGATGCGATCGGTTTCTGTTGTCCCGATAATCAGGATGATGATGTTTTTCAGGTTTTCAAGGGTTTTAGATTCATCCGCCAGCACCACCAAGCGATTTCTGACATTAGGAAAATAAGTCAGCAGGTTATTGTATTTTGTAAGAATAAAACACAGTCCGACAAGCGCACGTTGTTTAACCTGCATGTCGTCATGCTGGCAAGCATCAAGCAACAACATGATTTTTTCTTCGTCGAACATTCTCCACAAATTCAGGGTCAGCGCTGAAACCACCAGATTTTTCTCAATATTTCCCGAATAAGATTTATGCAGGATTTTCTGCAACACATTTTTTTCTTCTCCGCGGATGCGGGTGTTCAGCCAGAAAATCGCGAACAAATCGGGAAGCAATTTTTCAAAATTACTTCTTAGTCGTTTTATTTCATTTTCGGGATCAGGGTTCGATTCGCTTACAATAATTTGTTGTTGATGGAAGTACAGCAAAGAATCGCATAAATCGGAAGTTGAACTGAAATGAAGTTTATGTGGAAAGTATCTTTTTTGGGTGTATTCATAGCTGGTAGCATTGCGCATCATCAGCTCTTCCCGCATCA
>JAQVNN010000007.1:44193-52403 GCA_028703105.1 Paludibacter sp.
TGATGGAAGTACAGCAAAGAATCGCATAAATCGGAAGTTGAACTGAAATGAAGTTTATGTGGAAAGTATCTTTTTTGGGTGTATTCATAGCTGGTAGCATTGCGCATCATCAGCTCTTCCCGCATCAGTGAGTTCATGCTAATTAGTCTGGAAATTAGCTTGTTGTATATTATTTTGCGTTCCGGATCATCGATGCCGGAAATAAAATACTGCAACATGAAGCGATAGTTTCGAAGCATTTCTTCAAACTGGTCGATGATGTCGCCCCATTGTAATTCATTAACAAGCAGGCGGGTTTTATCGAAGGCCAGTTTCAATCTTCCGGTCAACAGTAAAGTAATAATAGCTTTGTATGTAGATTCAATCTGAGAAGCTGTCATAAAGTCTTGTATTTAACCCATTTTGCTGATTCTGATCAAACGCTCTTCGTCAATAATTTTTAGTTTTCTTCCATCCATAGCGATCACATGTTCGTTGACAAAATTTGAAAGAGTCCGGATGGCATTAGAAGTTGTCATATTTGATAAATTGGCCAGGTCTTCGCGAGCCAGATAGATGCTGATGGTTGCACCATCTTCTTCAACGCCGTAGTTTTTCTTTAGCATCAATAAAGCCTCAGCGAGCCGTCCTCGGATGTGTTTCTGAGTCAGGTTTACCGTACGTGCATCAGATTTTCCGAGATCGTAGGCAAGTTCTTCCAAAAACCTGTAACAAAAAGCATTATTGTGTCTCAGAATGGATAAGAAAATATCAGCTTTAATCATATAAACAATGGATGCTTCGAATGCGGCAACATTGGTGTTGTAAGTCTCATTTGCAATGATGGCGCGATAACCAAAATGTTCTCCGGGTTTCAGCATGCGAATAATTTGTGCACGGCTGCCAACACCTTCTTTGAACACTTTTACTTTCCCGGATTCAAGTATCATCATGTGGGTAGGAGTCTCACCCTCACAGTGAATCATTTCATTTTTTTTAAAATAATGAATGCTATGATTGTGCCGTACAAACTGCCTTTCATCCGGCGTCAGAACATCCCATACCGTCATAACTTCGTCTATGGGCCTGGGATTTGAGAGAATCTTTTTAGCCATTTTGAGAAGAGAAATATGTTAGATAACACTGTTTTACAGCACAAATTTAGTTCTTTTTTGTCAAATACAATATTTTTCAGGCAAAAAACACACATTCTTAAAAAAAGCAGTGCAAAGATTCATTTTATATGCTTTATGTATTGAATAAAAAATGCTACTTTTGTCGAAATAAATTTAAACTTACACAAAATGAGACTGGTAATATCTTTGCTAATGTTCTTGGTGACGGGAATTTGTAGTCTGAATTCACAGCCAATCAATTTCGGTGATTCAACGGTTGTGAGTTTGATCACCTGTGAACCTGGTAATGCTCTGTATGCAAAGTTCGGGCATACTGCTATAAGGATCAGGGATACAAAAGGGCTGGATCTAGTGTATAATTATGGTGTTTTCGATTTCAGAACCGAACATTTTTATTGGAAGTTTATGCGTGGACACACAGATTATATATTGGGGGTATATCCGACAGAGAATTTTTTGGAAGAATACAAGGAAAGAAATTCAACCGTATGGGAACAAGAATTGAATATGACCCGGGATGAAAAGAAAAGATTGATAGAGTTGCTGAATATAAATTATCTGCCTGAAAACAGGATGTACAGGTATAATTTTGCCTTTGATAATTGTGCCACCCGACCATATGAGATGATAAATAAAGCATTTGTAGGGGTGGTGGTTGTAGATCAGAAAGGGGGAGAAGATAGTTTTCGCAGTATGATAACAGATTATCTGGCAGATAACCCCTGGGCTGAATTAGGAATCAATCTTCTTTTTGGCTTGGATGCTGATAGAAACGTGAATAAACAAACAAGTGTTTTTCTGCCAGAGTATTTAAAGAATGTTCTTCAGAGTTCAAAGGTGATCAATCTTAGTAATGGGAAGAAAGAAAGAGGAGTTGTTAAAAACCTTCACATGCTGATTCAATCGAAACCTGCCAATGAAAAGAAAACAGCCTGGTTTTTTCATCCATTTACAATCAGTTTGATCTGGTTAATATTGGGTATTGTATTGATGCTTTCCAAAAAAAACATGGACGACATCAATAATAAAATTTTTGACTTTTTATTGTACCTGATAACAGGTTTGGGAGGATTGCTCCTTTTCTTTTTCATGTTCTTTTCTGAACATCCGTTGACCGGCAAAAATTTGAATATCTTATGGTTAAATCCTATGAACCTCATGTTGGCATTGATGATATGGAAGAGAAGTCCTCGTAAGTTTTTGTTCTTCTTCAATGTTATTTATTTGTGTTTGATAATATTGTGTTTCGCTGTTACTTTATTTTACACCCATTCAGCAGTAGTCTCATTTATTCCGCTACAGTTACTTTTGTTTGTAAGGGTGCTTTGGAGAGAAGAGCGATTGTTACATATTTTATTTATACCAACCGATAAAGGACTTCAATGGAGGTGAAATGTGCTGTTGTTATGTTTGTCTGGTCGCACATTCATTTTGTTTCCCGATTAACTCGTAAATGCCGCCCGGCGGTAAAACTTAAATAATCAGAAAATTATACAGTATGGCGTTGATAAAAGCGGTGAGAGGTTTCGAACCGAAGTTTGGAAATGATTGTTATCTGGCGGAAAATGCCACTATTATTGGGGATGTAGTGATGGGAGATGGTTGTAGCATCTGGTTTAACACAGTGTTGCGTGGAGATGTTAATTCAATTCGTATTGGCAACCATGTCAACATCCAGGATGGTTCGGTTCTACACACCTTGTTTGAAAAATCAGTGGTAGAAATTGGCGATTATGTTTCGGTGGGACATAATGTTACGGTGCATGGGGCTAAAATTGATGATTATGCCCTGATCGGCATGGGTGCTACCTTGCTTGATTATGCTGAAGTGGGAGAAGGTGCTATTGTTGCAGCCGGTTCATTGGTGCTGAGCAATACAAAAATTCCGCCATATACCTTGTGGGCTGGTGTGCCGGCAAAATTTGTAAAAAACGTCGTGCCGGAACAAACCCATGAAATAAACCGGAAGATTGCACATAATTATGCCATGTACGCGGGGTGGTACAAAACAAAATGAAAAGCTCATGATTAATGAAGGGATGGTGCTGCGCACCGAACATTTATACAAGAAATATGGTAAACGTCTGGTTGTGAATGATGTTTCCATTGATGTAAAGCAAGGAGAAATTGTAGGATTGCTGGGACCGAATGGCGCAGGGAAAACGACGACATTCTACATGGCGACAGGCTTGGTTACCCCAAATTCAGGTAAGATTTTTCTGAACGAGGTGGATATTACGAAATATCCTGTGTATAAAAGGGCGCAGAGTGGTGTTGGTTATCTCGCTCAGGAAGCATCGGTTTTCAGGAAAATGTCGGTCGAAGATAACATCAAATCTGTACTTGAAATGACTAAATTCAGTAAGGAATATCAGCAGGAGAAACTGGAAACTCTGATAGCTGAGTTTAACCTGGAACATGTTCGTCATAATATCGGCGACCGGCTTTCGGGAGGTGAACGAAGACGAACCGAAATCGCCCGCTGTCTGGCTATTGAACCTCGTTTTATCATGCTCGATGAACCTTTTGCCGGTGTCGATCCTATTGCGGTTCAGGATATCCAGGACATAGTATGGAAACTGAAGGATAAAAATATCGGCATTCTCATTACCGACCACAATGTGGATGAAACCCTGAGTATTACCGACCGGGCTTATTTGTTATTTGAAGGTCGAATTCTTTATCAGGGAACTTCACAGGAACTAGCTGATAATCCCGTAGTAAGGGAAAAATACCTGGGAAGGGATTTTGAATTGAAAAAGAAAACGAGGGTTTAATGAAATTTAATTAATATAAAAACGGGATACGTGGAGACGTGCTATAGCGCGTCTCTACTGCCGCGTCTCTACTGACCATAATATTACATTTATCACCATGCATTTTTATCAAAACCATTCTCTTTTAAATTACAACACCTTCGGATTGGATGTCAAGACAAAATATTTCTTTGAATTTTACTCAGAAGAAGATCTGAAAGAGGTTTTACAACACAATTATGTCAGGGATAACCCATTATTGGTAATTGGACAGGGGAGTAATCTGCTTTTTTTGAATGATTTTGATGGAGTTGTGTTGCATTCGGCCATCAGAGGAATTCAGGTAGTAGAGGAAACAGAAGATGCAATCATAATCGAGGTCGGGTCTGGTGTAATCTGGGATGATTTGGTAGGATATTGCGTGAAACAAGGTTGGTCGGGTATAGAAAACCTTTCGCTGATCCCGGGGGAAACCGGCGCTGCAGCGATTCAGAATATCGGCGCTTATGGGGTGGAAATAAAAGATGTTGTGCAAAAGATAAAAGCTATACGTATTGCAGACGGACAAAGCAGCGTTTTTGAACAGGAAGAATGCCATTACGCATACAGAGAAAGTATATTTAAAAAAACGCTGAAAGGTCAGTATGTCGTAACATCTGTGATAATCCGGTTGTCCAGAGAACCGATTTTTAACTTATCCTATAATCACCTGGAAAAAGAAGTGCTGAAAAACGGAGTCATTAATCTGGAAAATATCAGAAATACCATTATTCAGGTTAGGGAATCTAAATTGCCGGATCCCAAAATCCTCGGAAATGCCGGTAGCTTCTTTATGAATCCGGTTGTGACAAGGGCGAAATATGAGGCATTACAGTCGCAATTTCCGGAGATGCCGCATTTTTTTGTCAGTGAACAGGAAGAGAAAATTCCTGCCGGCTGGTTAATTGAACAATGCGGATGGAAAGGTCGTACCATCGGGAAGGTTGGCGTGCACGCGAAGCAGGCACTGGTTTTGATCAATTGTGGTGGTGCAAAAGGTAAAGAAATTGCAGACCTGGCTCATCAAATCCAGCAATCTGTTGCTGAAAAATTTGGAATAGCACTGACCCCTGAAGTGAATTTTATTTCATAAAAGTTTTTATTGAATTCCCCTGGCATTCAGTGCTCGTTGATATTTACGGGCATTGCGCATGTGCTCAGTTCCTGTTGCCGCAAAATTATGTTCTCCATTGAATGTTTCTTTTGCAGACATGAACAGGTAATTATGCTTTTCGTAATTAAGTACGGCATCAATGCAGGTGATTGATGGTATCCGGATCGGTCCCGGAGGTAAACCTGTGTTTTTGTATGTGTTGTAAGGTGATTCGGTTCTGATATGACCAAGCAGGATACGTTTCAGACCGAAATCACCCAGGGCAAACTTAACAGTTGGACAAGCCTGTAAAGGCATGTCACGTTTAAGCCGGTTGATGTATAAACCCGCGATAATGGGGTATTCGTGTTTTTTGTTGGTTTCTTCTTCAATAATTGAAGCCAGTGTCATAACTTCTGCAGGTGTCATTGGAATGGCTTTCGCTTTTTCAGTCCGGCTTTCATTCCAGAAAGCATCAAATTCTTTTTTCATCCTTTCGAACAGCTCTTCTCCGTCGGTATCCCAATATAACTCATAGGTGTTGGGAATAAAAAGGGTCACGGATGTGTAAGAGTTTAACCCATATTGGTTTAAGAAAACAGAGTCATCCAACAAGGTGTTTATGGTCGCAGAATCAGCCATAATCTGCGAACCGATTCTTGCTGCAAGTTGCGGTTTGGTTCTGATGTTATTAAAACTTAGTTTAACCGGCTCCTGTATTCCACTGCGTAATTTGCGAACCAGTCCAATGTTTGACATATTGTTTTCAATCTTATAACGTCCTGGTTGTATGTTATCTGTATATTGAAGAAGGCGTGCAACCCAGTTTAATGTAACCGGATTGCCGATCTTTGATTTTTCTTTTAACTGGTTCATTACCTCTTCAAACTGATCGTTATCACGGATATAGAGATACATGTTTTTGTCAATATGTTTCATGTTGGGAAACAGAAAAATATAGTACCCCCCCGCAATCACTAAAAAAGAAGCAATTGCTAGGATAATAAGAAATATCCGGAAGATTTTTTTTGATTTATATGCTCTTGTCATCTTATTCATTTCAAGCTAAAATTTTTGCGGCACAAAATTACACATAAGTTTTTGAATTTTCTTGTGTATGCAGGTTTGGTTAATCGAAAATTCTTTATATATTTGCAGCCGCTAAAGCAAAACGGAAGTTTGGGTGAGTGGCTGAAACCAGCAGTTTGCTAAACTGCCGTACGGGTAACCGTACCACGAGTTCGAATCTCGTAGCTTCCGCAGAGACCCTTAAAATTTTAAGATTTTAAGGGTTTTTTGTGTCTTGTAAACAAAAAATTCCTTCTTCTTTCCCGATGCTGTTGATCTTTATTTTTTTTCTCTCAGGTAGAATTATTTTATCATAAATACGCACAAAAAAGAATGAGTCATAAAACATTTTCGAATAAAAAATGTTGTAAAATTAGTCTGAAACAGTGATTTCTTAATACTATTAAGCCTGCTTTTTTTTGTATGCTAATCATTTAAAATACACATCATGAGCGAACTCATAAATAATTCGTATGAGCGAAAGAAAACTTTAAAGGAATTGATTCTGAAATTACACGCTGGAGAATCGGAGGATGACGTTCGCCGGCAACTGCTGCAAAGTCTGAGCAGTATTCCTTACGGCGAAGTGGTTGAAGTGGAACAGGAGCTTATCAGTGAGGGACTTCCGGAGGAAGAAGTGTTGGAACTTTGCGATGCCCATTCGGCAGTACTCGAAGGACGGGTGGATTTGTCCGGTCAGATGGAAATCCCCGAAGGACATCCGATAGATGTGATGTTGCAGGAAAACAAGGAATTGGGCAAGGTCGCCGGACAAATCTTTCAGGTGCTGGCAGATGTTGAACAGTATGAACAACTCAACATCAATGAGGTAGTGCTGAAGCTCAGGGGGCTGTATAACAGTTTGTTTGATGTGGATAAACTCTATCAGCGAAAAGAGTATTTGTTGTTCCCTTTTCTTGAAAAAGAAGGCATTACCGGTCCGCCCAAGGTGATGTGGGGCAAACACGATGAAATCCGGGAACTGATTAAAGGTAGCATCGAGTTGTTGCAGGTGCCTGATATCAGTCGTGAGGATTTGCTTGTGTCTGCTGATATTGTCCTGAAACCGGCAGCGCGTCAGGTCATTGAAATGGGACAAAAAGAATCGGAAATCCTGTTCCCGATGGCGATGGACAAACTGACTGAGGCCGACTGGTATGAAATTAAAAAGCAGTCGCTCGAGATTGGTTATTGCCTGTACGACCCTCCAACAGAATGGAGACCCGGTTGGGCAAAAGAAAGTGTACTGGCTGAAATGAATAAATCAGGGGAACATGTGCAACTGCCTTCCGGAGGATTTTCAGTGGAAGAACTCATGGCCATTCTCAATACCGTGCCTTTCGACATGACTTTTGTAGATAAGGATGATAAAGTAAAGTATTTTACCCAGGGTACTGAAAGGATTTTTCAACGTAACCGTGCGATATTGAATAGGGACGTGCGTCATTGTCACCCGCCTGCAAGCGCCCACATCGTAGATAAGATTATCGATGATTTCAAAACCGGGAAAGCATCCCGTGCACCTTTCTGGATTAATATGCGGGGTAAAATGATTCACATTGAATACTTTGCACTACGGAACGAAAAGGGAGAATACCTCGGTACGCTGGAAGTATCGCAGGATGTAACCGTTTATCGCGAACTGGAAGGTGAACAACGTATTTTATCGTATTCAAAATAACAAATTAAAACCTACAAATGTATATAAACCATTAATGTAGAGACGCAATGCATCGTAGAGACGCGATTAATCGCGTCTCTACCAACCCAACAATAATATGGAAACAAAATTAATCATAACCCCAAAAACCAAGGTGCTTCAATTGATAGAAACCTATCCGCAGTTGGAGGACTTGTTAATCAATATGGTACCGGCATTCGAGAAGTTAAAGAATCCGGTGTTGAGAAAAACAGTAGCAAAAATTGCCACTTTGCAACAAGCGGCGGCAATCGGGCATCTAAGGACTGAGGAGTTAATCAATACCCTCCGGAAAGCTGTAGGGCAGGAGTTGACAGATATTGCCGGTGATTCACAATTCGTTACTAAGCAGCCCGGTTGGTTTAATGAAACAAGGGTTGTACAGGAATTTGATATCAGGGAGATGCTACTTGCAGGTGAGCATCCTGTGAATCAGGTGA
>JAQVNN010000058.1 GCA_028703105.1 Paludibacter sp.
TAATAATAATCTTTTAAAACCAATTTGTAATGAAAACAAAAAGTATGTTCACAATGGCAGTAATCCTAACCGGAGCCATTTTATTATCAGGATGTAGCTCGATGAGTAAAGCTACAAAAGGAGGTTTAATCGGTGGTGGCGCTGGTGCCGTAATCGGAGCCGGAGTAGGCGCTTTAATCGGTAAAAGTCCTACCAGCACTGCTATCGGAGCTGCTGTCGGGACTGCTGTCGGAGCAACTACCGGTGTTATCATCGGCAAGAAAATGGAC
Source organism: Paludibacter sp. (assembly GCA_028703105.1). Lineage (GTDB taxonomy): Bacteria > Bacteroidota > Bacteroidia > Bacteroidales > Paludibacteraceae > Paludibacter. The sequence continues at coordinate 270 of JAQVNN010000058.1, forward strand.
AAAGCTGCCGAAGAAGCTGCACGCATCGAAGGCGCAAAAGTGGACAGCATTACCGATGCCAATAACCTGAAAGCATTAAAGGTTACTTTTGATTCGGGTATTTTGTTCCAAACAGGTAAAAGCACACTGAACACCGCATCGAAAGATGCCCTGTCGAAATTTGCCACCATCCTGAACAACAATCCTACCATGGATATTGCCATCATGGGACATACTGATAACACAGGTTCACTTGCAGTAAACCAAAAATTATCAAAAGAAAGAGCACAATCAGTAGCAGACTTCTTGAAATCAAAAAATGTTTCTGACTCACAAATCAAAGAAGTAGCAGGTAAAGATTTCCAGATGCCGGTAGCTGACAACAGTACTGCTGCGGGCAGGAAAGAAAACCGTCGCGTGGAAGTATATATGTATGCCAGTGAAAAAATGATTTCTGACGCTGAAAAAGAAGCTAAATAAAATTTCGGAAAACGTTAGTTTTATATTATGTCCGTCCTGAAGAACAATCACAGGACGGACATTTTTTTGTTTATTTGGCATCTTCAGCACTATATAAACTCTAAACATAGAATTCTTCTTAATAAAATTTCATATCGACACATATTTGTTTATTTTGATTAACAAATGAAAGAATAATATTCTATTTGTTTACATATCTCCATTTTTGTATTTGTTTTTTGAATCAATTATAAAAATCCTTGCACGCTATTCGCAACAGAACTAATTTTGCATCAGTTAAAGCAAACAATTTGACAACAAAAAAGCCAACAATGCAAGATGAAATTCACTAAAATGCACGGAACCGGTAACGATTATATATACATAAACGGTTTCAAAGAGCATATTGATAACCCTTCCGAATTGGCAATTCGATGGAGCGACCGACACAAAGGTATCGGTTCCGACGGATTGGTTTTGATTTTACCTTCGGAAAAAGCTGATTTCAGGATGCGCATGTTCAACGCCGATGGCTCAGAGTCGGAAATGTGCGGAAACGCTTCCAGGTGCATCGGCAAATATGTATTTGACAAAGACATGACCAACAAGACCGAACTGACACTCGAAACCCTCGCAGGAATTAAGAAACTGCAACTCTTTCCCGGAAATGACGGAAAAATTGAACAGGTAACAGTGGATATGGGTGAACCGATCTTACAAACAAATGCAATCCCGGTAAACACAGCCAAAGAGATAATGATAAACGAAACGGTTAAGTTTCCATCCGGAAGGGCATACAACATAACAACCGTGTCGATGGGCAATCCACATGCGGTGATTTTCACCGACAACATTGCCTCATTGGATTTACAGAAAATTGGACCGGAAATTGAAAACGCGGCGATCTTTCCAAACAGAACGAATATTGAATTTATCGAAGTGGTTTCTTACGACAAGCTGAAGATGCGCGTATGGGAAAGAGGATCAGGCGAAACCATGGCTTGCGGAACAGGCGCTTGTGCTGCAGCAGTAGCAGGCATATTAAACAAGTTAAGTTTCAGGAAAGTCGATATTGAATTACTCGGCGGCAAACTGACCATTGAATGGAAAACCGGTGACAATCATGTGTACCTGACCGGAGATGCAGTTACAGTTTTCGAAGGAGAAGCAGAACAATAAAACAACAATAAAACACACTTGAAAATTACAATGGCACTGATTAACGAACATTTTATCAGGATTCCTGCCACCTATCTTTTTTCAGAGATTGCACGAAGGGTTGCCGGACACCTGGAATCCAATCCCGGAGCCGAGATTATCCGAATGGGAATCGGAGACGTAACACTCCCCCTGCCCAACGCCTCGGTGGACGCGATGATAAAAGCCGCTGAAGAACAAAGAGACCAGACAACATTTCGCGGATACGGGCCCGAACAGGGCTACACTTTTCTCCGCGAAGCAATTAAAACGAATGATTACGCCGCACATAATATTGATATCGAAACCGATGAAATATTTGTCAGCGACGGTGCCAAGAGTGACACCGGCAACATAGGAGATATTTTCAGTACGCGAAACAAAGTGGCTGTGACCGATCCGGTATATCCTGTGTATGTCGATACAAACGCCATGGCGGGAAGAGCTGGTCAACCTGAAGCGTCAGGCAGCTGGTCGAACATCGTTTATCTTCCCTGCAAGGAAGAAAACAACTTTGTTCCGGAACTTCCCAAAGAAAAAGTGGATCTGATTTATCTCTGTTATCCGAACAATCCGACCGGCACTACATTAACCCGTGAACAACTTTCAGTATGGGTTGATTACGCCAGGGATAATAAATCAGTCATCCTGTTTGATGCAGCTTATGAGGCATTTATAACAGAGGAAAACGTTCCTCACAGCATATACGAAATACCGGGAGCCAAAGAAGTGGCCATCGAATTCAAAAGTTTCTCAAAGACAGCCGGATTCACCGGAACACGCTGTGCTTACACAGTCGTTCCCAAGCAGCTGATGACCTATTCGGAAGACGGCACACAGGTGATGCTGAATAAACTATGGAACCGGCGCCACACCACCAAGTTCAACGGAACTTCATATGTGGTACAAAGGGCTGCAGAAGCCACTTACAGCGAAGCCGGAAAAAAGCAGGTAGCGGAGTTGATCGCGTATTACAAAAAAAACGCGCACATCATCCGGGAAGGACTTGAGAAAGCCGGCCTGACTGTTTTCGGAGGCATCAATGCTCCTTACGTTTGGGCCAAAACACCTGCTGGCATGAGCAGCTGGGAATACTTCGATTATCTGTTGAAAGAAAAAAATATCGTCACCACCCCGGGAGCGGGATTCGGTGCAAGCGGCGAAGGATACATCCGGTTTTCGGCATTCGGTAGTCGCGAAAATACCCTTGAAGCAATGAGACGTTTAGTACTACTTCGTTAGAAATAGCCCATCATTTTAACAATTTTGTGAGAAAAGTATGTATCTTTGCAGATTAAAAACAGGAAAAGACAATCATTGTGTTTTATGTTTCATAACATATGATTTATATTTAATGCTGATTTGTAAGCAAATAACAAGCTTCGGATTTCAATCTGATACATTAGGTTTTCCAATTCAATAATTAACATTATAATTGATACCAATAATAACATTATTATTATTTTTGCATACAAATACTAACACAATGTTAGATTTTATAAAATTGAACGACACTAAGACATCAAATAACCCACAAAAAGTATAATTATGTCATCACTCAGATTTAAAGCTGTAGAAGAAGCTTTCAAAAAGAAAGCTTTATGTGTGGAAGCTCCTGCCGCACTCACATCCGACTATTTTGGCAAATACGTATTTAACCGTGCTACCATGGCAAAATACCTTTCCAAAGATACCTTGAAATCAGTTCAGGATGCAGTTGATAATGGTGTGGCATTGAAGAGAGGCATTGCCGATCATGTTGCTGCCGGCATGAAACGTTGGGCTATGGAAAAAGGGGCAACCCATTATACACACTGGTTTCAGCCGTTGACTGACGGGACAGCTGAAAAACACGATTCGTTCATCGATTATATCGGTGCTCCGGGAGAAGGTATCATCGAAGACTTCTCCGGAAAACTGTTGGCTCAGCAAGAGCCTGATGCTTCTTCTTTTCCGAGCGGAGGTATTCGCAGTACATTCGAGGCACGTGGTTACACGGCATGGGATCCTTCTTCTCCTGCTTTCGTGATGGATGACACGCTGGTTATCCCGACTATCTTCATTTCTTATACAGGAGAATCGCTTGACCTGAAAGCTCCTTTGTTAAAAGCACTGAATGCCGTTGACAGAGCTGCTACGGGTGTTTGTCAGTATTTCGACCCATCCGTCAAAAAGGTAATTTGCTACCTGGGTTGGGAACAGGAGTATTTTCTTGTGGATGAAGGTTTATATGCCACCCGTCCGGATTTAGCTCTGACCGGCAGGACCTTACTGGGCCACGAGTCGGCTAAAAACCAGCAGTTGGAAGATCACTATTTTGGTGCTGTTCCTTCAAGAGTGGTAGCTTACATGAAAGACCTAGAATATGTGGGGTATAAATATGGGATTCCATTAAAAACAAGACACAACGAAGTTGCTCCTAACCAGTTTGAGTTAGCTCCTATCTTTGGTGAAGCCAACTTGTCGAACGACCAGAACCTGCTGATTATGTCGCTGATGAAGAAAGTAGCCCGTCATCATGGTTTCCGTTTGCTCTTGCACGAAAAACCTTTCGCAGGGGTCAACGGTTCAGGGAAACACAATAACTGGTCTTTGGGAACGAACACGGGTGTAGGTCTGCTTACTCCGGGAAAAACGCCGATGGAGAATCTACAGTTTATCACCTTCTTAGTGAATACCCTGATGGCTGTTTATAAACACAACGGGCTACTGAAAGCTTCGATTATGACAGCCAACAATGCCCATCGTTTGGGTGCAAACGAAGCCCCTCCCGCCATTGTTTCGGCTTTCCTCGGCTCTCAGATATCTGCTGTGCTTGATAAGTTAGAAAAAAGTACGTCAGACGAAGCAATTGTGATGGATGATAAAAAGTTCCTGAAACTCAGCATACCACACATTCCTGAGGTGCTGCTTGACAACACCGATCGCAACAGGACGTCACCCTTTGCGTTTACCGGAAACCGCTTCGAATTCCGTGCGGTTGGATCTTCTGCCAACTGTGCTTCCGCATTGATTGTATTGAACAGTGCGGTGGCTGCTCAGCTGGAAGATTTCAAAGTGGCTGTCGATGCGAAAATTGCTACAGGTGCTACCAAAGAAAAAGCCATCTTCGAAGTATTAAAAAAATATATCAAAATTTCTAAACCCATCCGTTTCGATGGGAACGGATATAGTGATGAGTGGAAAAAAGAAGCCGCTAAACGTGGGCTGGACTGCGAAACCAATGTACCGGAAATCTATAAAGCCTACACGACTCCTGAAGCCATCGCCATGTTCAAAAAAGTAGGCGTGTTGTCTGAAAAAGAATTACATGCCCGTAATGAAGTAAAATGGGAAATATACACGAAAAAAATTCAGATTGAGGCGCGCGTGCTGGGTGATTTGTGTATGAACCACATCATTCCGGTAGTAACTAAATACCAATCATTATTACTGGATAATGTATCAAAGATATACGCGGTGTATTCTGCTGACAAAGCAGAAGAACTTTCATCCATGAACAAATCGCTGATTGAAGAGATCTCCACCAGAATCTGTAAAATCAAGAAAAATGTGGATGCCATGGTAGAAGCGCGCAAAGTGGCGAATAAAATTGAACATGAATATGACAAAGCAAAGGCTTATCATGACAAAGTATTCCCTTACTTTGACAAAATCCGTTATGAAGTTGACAAATTAGAACTGATTGTTGACAATCAAATGTGGACTCTGCCAAAATACAGAGAATTACTTTTCATCCGATAAATCCACTTTACTGAAATTTCTCTTTCAGACAGCGGGATAACTCAACCTGTTATTCCGCTGTGATAAACGAAACAAATTGCACTTGCAGTTTGATGGAAATTCTATACCCAATTAACAAATGAAACTATGAACAAAAACCTATTAAATATCAACAACATAGAACAGCAATCGCTGTATTCTTTTCAACACGAACACGATGCCTGCGGTGTCGGACTGGTGCTCAATCTGCACGGCGAAAAATCGCATGAGATTGTTGAAAAAGGTTTACAGGTATTGGAGAATATGGTACACCGCGGAGCCGAAAGCGCCGATAACAAAACGGGCGACGGCGCCGGAATCCTGGTTCAAATCCCGCACGAATTTATCCTGCTTCAGGGAATACCCGTACCTGCCAAAGGCAAATACGGAACCGGACTCGTTTTTCTTCCGAAAGAAGAACAAAAAGCGACTTTGTGCCTCCATGTCATCAAAGAAAATGTAGAGAAAGAAGGTCTGCAACTGCTGGCCATCCGCGATGTACCTGTCAACAGCGATATACTGGGCGCTATCTCGGCTTCCAACGAACCGCATATCAAACAGATTTTCATTACCGGCGCTAACGGACAACAGACATTGGAATCAAGGCTGTACGTAGTCAGAAAGAAGATTGAGCTTGCCATCCTGAAATCCGACCTGGCCAAAGACAGGAGTTTTTACATGGTAAGTCTTTCCACGCGCCAGATGGTGTACAAAGGCATGTTGACTTCCCTGCAATTAAGAGCCTATTTTCCGGATTTATCCAATCCGCACTTTACAAGTGGCATCGCGTTGGTACATTCCCGTTTCAGCACCAACACCTTCCCGACCTGGGATTTGGCACAGCCTTTCCGTTTGCTCGGGCACAACGGCGAAATCAACACCATCCGTGGCAACCGTTTGTGGATGGAATCGCGCGAAAGTGTGCTGAAATCGGACCAGCTGGGCGACCTGAAAGCATTGATGCCGATTGTACAACCCGGCATGAGCGATTCAGCTTCGCTGGATAACGTACTCGAATTTTTAGTAATGTCGGGCAAAAGCCTGCCCCACGCCATGGCCATGCTGGTGCCGGAAAGCTGGAACGACAAGAACCCGATTTCCGATAAGTTAAAAGCGTTTTACGAATACCACTCCATGTTCATGGAACCGTGGGACGGTCCGGCTACCCTGCTTTTCAGCGATGGTCGCTACGCGGGAGGTATGCTCGATAGAAACGGTCTGCGACCTGCCCGTTATCTCATTACCCACGACGACCTGATGGTAATTGCTTCTGAAACCGGAACAATTGATTTCGAAGCGTCCAGAATCAAGGAAAAAGGGAGACTGAAACCAGGTAAAATGATTATGATTGACACCGAAAGAGGTGAAATCTACTACGACCGTGAACTGAAAGAAGGGCTGGCAAAAGCTTTTCCGTACAAAGAATGGCTCGATAAAAACCGCATCAATTTAGATAAAATATCCTCCGGAAGAACGGTTAAAACGGATATCAGCAATTACAAAACGCTGATTACTGCCTTCGGTTATTCAACTGAAGATATTGAAAAACTGATGATCCCGATGGCAGAAGGCGGTCAAGAACCTGTTTCGTCCATGGGCAACGACGTAGCTTTATCGGTTTTCTCTGACAAACCGCAACGCTTGTTCAACTATTTCAGACAGCAATTCGCGCAGGTGACCAACCCGCCTATCGACCCGATTCGCGAGGAATTGGTGATGTCGCTCACGGCTTACGTGGGCTCTGTACACACCAACTTGCTGGAACCGGCTCCTGAAATCTGCAAAATGGTGAAACTGAAAAGTCCGGTGCTCACCAACACGCAATTTGATATCTTGCTGCACCTGCAATACAAAGGTTTCTCCACGGCCGTACTGCCCATGCTTTTCAAAGCGAAAGATGGCAAGAAAGGATTAGAGAAAGCAGTCAAAGAACTGTGTCTCGCCGTTGAAAAAGCGGTGGATGACGGCAAAAACTACATCGTGCTCAGCGACCGCGGCGTGGATGGTGAAAATGCACCCATTCCTTCTCTGTTGGCCGTTTCAGCCGTGCATCACTACCTGATAGACAAACGCAAACGCATGCAGACCGACATCGTGGTGGAAACAGCAGAACCCCGGGAAGTAATGCATTTCGCCCTGCTGTTCGGTTTTGGCGCCAATGCTGTGAATCCATATTTGGCATTCTGCATTCTGAACAACCAGATTAAATCGGGTGACTTACAACTCGATTTCCATACAGCTGAGAAAAATTATATCAAGGCTGTCAATAAAGGATTGATGAAGGTAATGTCGAAAATGGGTATTTCAACCTTGCGAAGCTACCGTGGCGCCCAGATTTTCGAAGCCATCGGCATCTCCTCTTCTGTTGTCAACACCTACTTCAAAGGACTCGTTTCGAAGATTGAAGGTATCGACATGGAAGACATCGCCGCGGAAATTCTGCAACCGCACCATTCCGCGTTTTTCCCTGCTGAAGGAGAAGAGCCGGGTTTGCTGAACCTCGGACAATACGCATATCGCGTTGAAGGAGTGCAACATGCCTGGAACCCGGAAACCATTGCACGTTTACAAATAGCCACGCGGACCGGTAGCTATGAAAAATATAAAGAGTATGTAAAGGCGGTGGATGAAAAGGAATCGCCTATCTTCATCCGTGACTTGCTGGAATACAAACGTAACCCGATTAGTATAGATGAAGTAGAACCGGCTGAAAACATCATGAAGCGTTTCGTGACCGGCGCCATGTCCTACGGCTCCATCAGTCGTGAAGCCCACGAGGCGATGGCGATGGCGATGAACGTAATAGGTGGTCGCTCGAACACCGGCGAAGGGGGCGAAGATCCCGAACGCTATAAAAAACGCGCCGACGGGTTGAGTACCCGTTCTGCCATCAAACAGGTTGCCTCGGGCAGATTCGGCGTAACATCTGAATACCTGGTCAACGCCGATGAAATTCAGATTAAAATCGCGCAGGGTGCGAAGCCCGGCGAAGGCGGTCAGCTACCCGGACACAAGGTGGACAACATCATTGCCAAGACCCGTCACTCAATACCGGGTATTTCGCTGATTTCTCCCCCGCCCCATCACGATATTTATTCCATCGAGGATTTGGCGCAGTTGATTTTCGACTTAAAGAACATCAACCCGACTGCCATCATCAGCGTGAAATTAGTGTCGGAAAGTGGTGTGGGAACCATTGCTGCCGGGGTTGCCAAAGCCAAGGCCGACTTAATCCTCATCAGCGGAACAGAAGGAGGAACGGGTGCAAGTCCGGCAAGCTCCATCAAACACGCCGGTCTGCCGGTTGAAATCGGATTAGCAGAAACTCAGCAAACACTGGTTATCAACAACCTGCGCGGACAAGTCATCCTGCAAACCGACGGACAGTTGAAAACCGGTCGCGATGTGATTGTATCTGCTTTGTTGGGCGCCGAAGAATTCGGTTTTGCCACCAGCGCCCTGATTGTACTGGGCTGTGTCATCATGCGGAAATGTCACCTGAACACCTGTCCGGTTGGTATTGCCACCCAGGATGCGGAACTCCGCAAACATTTCTCAGGTCGTCATGAATACCTGATTAACTTCTTCCAGTTCATCGCGCAGGATGTTCGCGAACATTTGGCAGCACTGGGTTATCGTTCTATCGATGAAATTGTGGGACATGCAGAACTACTGCAACGCAAAAAAGTGGACGGTCCGGCTAAAATTGATAAAGTCGATTTATCCAGAATCCTCTATGTTCCGGCTGAAAACAGCACGGCAGCCCTGCATCATGTAAAAAATCAGGAGTACAAAATCAGCAACGTACTGGATGTCGAACTGATTAAAAAAGCGTTCCCTGCACTTGATTTGTGCATGCCGGTTGAAATCAAAAGTCCGGTGAAGAACACCGACCGCACCGTGGGCGCCATGCTTTCCGGAGAAATTGCCAAGCGATACGGACAAGCCGGTCTGCCGGATTCAACCATCCTGGCTCACTTTACCGGTTCGGCAGGACAAAGCTTCGGGGCTTTCCTCAGCAAAGGAATTACCTTCAAATTAGAAGGCGATGCCAACGACTACCTCGGCAAAGGCTTATCAGGAGGGCGAATCGTAGTCGTACCCCCGGCAGGCTCTACTTTCAGACCAGATAAAAACATCATTGCCGGCAACACCATGTTGTACGGAGCCACTTCTGGCGAAGTGTATATCAATGGTGTGGCAGGCGAACGCTTCTGCGTGCGTAACTCCGGAGCAACAGCCGTTGTGGAAGGAGCCGGCGACCACTGCTGCGAATACATGACAGGCGGACGTACGGTAGTCCTCGGCACCACAGGTCGCAACTTCGCCGCCGGGATGAGTGGTGGCGTGGCTTATGTCTATGACGAAAACGGCGACTTCGACTACTATTGCAACATGGAAATGGTTGAGCTTTCGCTGATAGAAGACAGCATGGACAGCAAAGAACTGCACGCCCTGATATCGAACCACTACAAATACACGCAAAGCGCGAAAGCCAAAGAGATATTGGACAACTGGCGCGACAATGTGGATAAATTCATCAAGGTAGTTCCGATTGAATACAAGAAAGTATTGCAGGAAGAGAAAATGGAAGCAATTAATAAGAAGATTGCACAGGTTGAACGTGATTATTAGCCCCCTAACCCCCAAAGGGGGGGGGATTAGCCCGCAGTTCGGCGTAGCGTCCCGCGAAAGTGAAGCAGATTCAGGAGTTCGGCGTAGCGTCCCGCTACGTCGAAGTAAAAACAAGCCTCCAGGCTTGTAAAAATCAAAAGCAGGAGCTTTTGTTTTAACACGACGTAGTCTGGAGACTACGCCGAACAAAAGAGACAAAAGACAAGAAAGTAGAAAGTAGAATGAGATAATTAAATAAAGCATTATGGGAAATCCTAAAGCATTCATACATATACCCCGCAAAGATGCGGGTTACCGACCAGTCGCCGATCGTATCCACGATTTCGGGGAGGTAGAACAAACGCTGAACCGCGAAGACCGGAAATTACAGGCATCGCGGTGCATGGACTGTGGCATTCCTTTCTGCCACTGGGCTTGTCCACTCGGCAACAAAATGCCGGAGTGGCAGGACCTCATCTACAAAGGAAAATGGAAAGAAGGTGTAGAAGTATTACACGAAACCAATAACTTCCCCGAATTTACAGGACGTATCTGTCCGGCACCCTGCGAGAAATCCTGTGTGCTGGCCTTGCACGAAGCCCCTGTAACCATCCGGGAAAACGAAGCGGCAGTCACCGAAGTGGCTTTCCTCGAAGGCATGATCAAGGCGCAACCACCCAAAACCCGCACCGGGAAGAAGGTAGCTGTGATTGGCTCGGGACCGGCAGGGCTCGCTGCCGCGCAACAACTCAACAGAAAGGGACATACTGTGACCGTATTCGAAAAAGACAATGCCCCCGGCGGTCTGCTTCGATACGGCATTCCTAATTTCAAACTGAATAAATCGGTGATTGACCGCCGGTTGGCTTTACTCGAAGAAGAAGGTATTATTTTCAAAAACAATACGGAAGTGGGTAAAGACATCACCGGCAGGGAAATCATGGCGAAATACGATGCTGTTTGTATCGCCATCGGTGCCGGTCAGCCGCGCAACATCACCCCGGAAGGCAGGGAGCTGAAAGGTATCTATTACGCGATGGAATACCTCAGTCAGGCCAACCAGCTCATCATGGGCGAGCCCGTGGACGAAAAAAGCATCATCAACGCCAAAGGCAAACATGTATTGGTGATTGGTGGTGGCGATACCGGTTCCGACTGCGTGGGTACGGCTGTACGACAAGGCGCTGCCAGGATTACCCAAATCGAAATCTTACCGCAACCGCCGGCAGGTAAAAACCCTGCCACTCCCTGGCCCTACTACCCGAACATCCTGAAGACATCGAGTTCGCATGAAGAAGGATGTACCCGGAGATGGAGTCTGAACACCAAAGCCTTCAAAGGAAAAGATGGTAAGGTAACCAGCGTGTTGGTAGAAGAAGTTGAATGGGTAAACGAAAAAGGCAGGTTCAACATGGTATCAACGGGAAAGACCGACACCATCAAAGCCGACCTCGTATTCCTGGCATTGGGCTTCGTACATCCGGTTCAGGAAGGCTTACTGAATGAGTTGGGTGTAAAATACAACGATCGCGGCAATGTCCTGGTGGACAAAAACTACCAAAGCTCTGTGCAGAAAGTCTTCGCCACCGGCGATGCCGCCATTGGAGCCAGTCTGGTAGTTAGAGCCATTGCGCTGGGAAGGAAAACGGCGGAGAAAATTGATTTGACGCTGAGGTGAGTGAATAGTGGTCAGTGAAGAACAGCATTAGCTTCCGTAGGAAGCGAAGTTTAGTAACCAGTAAGCTTGCTTACTGGGTTATGGCGAACACACCACTATAGGGAGCTGCCGTAGGTAGCGACACTTAAGCGTACAAGAGTTAGTAGCTTCTGGAGGAAGCGAAGTTTAGTAACCAGTAAGCTTGCTTACTGGGTTATGGCAACACACCACTATAGGGAGCTGCCGTAGGTAGCGACACTTAAGCGTACAAGAGTTAGTAGCTTCTGGAGGAAGCGAAGTTTAGTAACCAGTAAGCTTGCTTACTGGGTTATGGTAAACACACCACTATAGGGAGCTGCCGTAGGTAGCGACGCTAAAAGAAAAATAGTAAATAAAAAAATAGTAAATAAAATCATGTGTGGAATCGTATGCGCATTTAACATAAAAACCAACACTTCGGTATTACGTCCTCAAATCCTGAAGATGTCGAAGAAAATCCGGCACCGTGGTCCGGACTGGTCGGGTGTTTACTCCGACGACAAGGCCATACTGGCGCACGAGCGCCTGTCGATTGTTGACCCAAAATCAGGGAAACAACCACTTTACAGCAAAGACGGCAAGTTGGTGCTGGCCGTGAATGGCGAGATTTACAACCACCAGCAAATCAGGAAGCATTTCGAAGGAAAGTACGAGTTTATGACCCAATCCGATTGCGAAGTCATCCTGGCTTTGTACCGCGAAAAAGGCAAGGACTTTCTCGAAGATCTGAACGGCATCTTCGCCTTCGCGCTGTATGACGTTGAAAAGAATGTCTTTCTGATTGGTCGCGACCACATCGGCATCATCCCCCTCTATCAGGGATGGGATGAAGCAGGCAGCTATTATGTGGCATCCGAACTGAAAGCATTAGAAGGTCATTGTACTAAAATCGAAGAATTCCTGCCCGGGCAGTATTATTACAGTCCCGATGGCGCACCGGTTAAATGGTACGAGCGCGACTGGATGGAGTATGAAAACGTGAAAGACAACGAAACCGACATCGCCCTGCTGCGCAAGTCGCTAGAAGATGCCGTGGAACGTCAGCTCATGGCCGACGTGCCCTATGGCGTATTGTTATCCGGCGGATTAGACTCCTCCATCATTTCAGCCGTAGCCAAGAAATTCGCGCCCCGCCGCATCGAATCGGGCAACAAGGAAGAAGCCTGGTGGCCACAGCTGCACTCGTTCGCCGTGGGATTGGTCGGTTCGCCCGACTTAGCCGCTGCCCGTTTGGTAGCAGACCACATCGGCACCGTGCACCACGAAATCAACTTCACCGTGCAGGAAGGACTCGATGCCATCCGCGACGTGATTTACCACATCGAGACCTATGATGTCACCACCATCCGTGCCAGTACGCCCATGTACCTCCTCGCCCGCGTCATCAAATCGATGGGCGTGAAAATGGTACTTTCCGGCGAAGGAGCCGATGAGATTTTCGGTGGTTACCTCTATTTCCACAAAGCGCCCAATGCCGAAGAATTCCACAAGGAAACCGTGCGCAAACTGAGTAAGTTGCATCAGTACGACTGTTTGAGGGCCAACAAATCGCTGGCAGCCTGGGGCGTAGAAGGACGCGTGCCCTTCCTCGACAAAGCATTCATGGATGTGGCCATGCGCCTGAACCCCAAAGACAAGATGGCCGGCAAGGGCAAGATGGAAAAATGGGTGTTGCGCAAAGCCTTCGAGGACTACCTGCCCGAGAGCGTGGCCTGGCGACAAAAAGAGCAATTCTCCGATGGCGTGGGCTACAGCTGGATTGACACCCTGAAAGCCCTCACGGCAGAAAAAGTAACCGACGAAATGATGGCCAAGGTCAACGAAACCTTCCCCATTCACCCCCCGATGAACAAAGAAGAATACTACTACCGCACCATCTTCCACGAACATTTCGGTTCCGACTCAGCCGCCGCATGCGTACCATCAGTACCTTCTGTGGCCTGCTCCACCCCGATTGCATTGGAGTGGGACGAAGCCTTCAAGAAAATGAACGACCCATCGGGAAGAGCCGTATCGAGTGTGCATGAGCAGGCGTATGACAAAAATGAACATTTTTGAGTAAAATTTGCTTTTAATTCTGTTT
>JAQVNN010000059.1:0-5360 GCA_028703105.1 Paludibacter sp.
AATGGATATTTGTTTGGTAATTGTCATGTTGTATAAAATAACAGCGTGCAAAAGTACAAATAAAAGTGACAACATGCAATCTGTCTGCTTGTTGTCACTCTTACATTCATGTTGAATTATGGCTATTCCTTTATAATACTGATATATTTTACCAGATCTCCCGAGATTACCTTTAGCACATACAATCCTGAAAGCAATTCCGAAACATCCAGCTCATTATCTATGTTGTAAAGTTTACCGGAAAGTACGGATCTTCCTGTCAGGTCATACAATACAGCCAGGTTGTTTATCCCGTGCAAATCAGCAGAGCGAATGTGCAATTTATCTTTTACCGGGTTGGGATAACAGCTGAGATCCTGTAAGAAAATTGTTTCAAGGCCGGTATCATCTTCTTTCCTTACTGAAAACTCCAGTTTTTCTCCTTCACCGCAAGCATTGATGCCATACACGCTGACAATTCCGTTTTTGAAACCTGCATCCAACGTAACCTCAATCATACTGGTATTGCTGTTGCCGTTCAACCCTTCAGGTAGCATCCATATATATTTGTTAATTTCAGGTAACTCCGGAACGAAAAACGAAGCCGTTGTTGCATCCTGATGTATCAGTGTATCACCCCAAACCGTAAAAGGAGTTGGTGGTTTGTCTTTGTAAAAGATATTTCCAAAGGCTTCTGGATTTACCACGGGTACACCTTCATTCATCCGGATGTTTTGTAAATGAACGATGGAAATATTAGGTGATGCATCAGGCTTTTTCAACAAGAAATCAAAATGGACCATGGTGCCCGGTTGGGTTATAGTATTGGCACCGGACGATGCATACAATATTCTGTTTTGCTGCACGTTGGTGGTATGCATCCAGCCCTGGCACACCGTGTTGTCGTATGACAATCCGCTGAATTGCAGTCGTGCCGTGTCAAATTCAACCGTCATTTCCATCGACAAAACGGGATCTGTATCCGGAACTTTCTGAATCTTAACCGGATATCTTATCATCATATCTCCTACGCAAAAGTTTGTATCGGCAAGTTGAACCCGTGTGTCAATCAGGTTAAAATACGTATTTCCGGATGACCCTGTTGAATCGGTTACATGTACCTGAACTTTACCTCCCTTTTTTGCTTTTAGCATACCTGTTTCAGAAATGGATGCAAGGGCAGTGTTGTTGACTGTCCAGCTGAGCGGATTGGTATATCCGTTACTAACCTGCAATTGAACAGAGTCGCCAGCTAATAGTTCAACCTGATCAGGATAAATGTAAAGCCGGTCAAATTGTTGAACAGAGAAATACCCGTTCTTTACTGATGGTAGGATATTTTCGTTGAATAAAACATCCGTAAACTCAACGGAAGTAGTTTGCCACTCCGTGTTTTTTACCATAAACTTCAACATTAGCAGTAAACCGGCTCCTGTAATTGTCTCAGCACTTGCAAATGAAATATTCAGTCCGTTCTGATAACTGTTAGCCACAACAGTTTTATTCGCAAGCAGGGTTCCTTCCTGACTGTATTCAACCCATGCTAAAACATCAGAATTGAAATACAGACTGAAACTCCCTGAACTGATGTTACTTTCCGTCAGGTCGGTGACATGAACCGGTATTTCTAAATATTTGCCTGCCCATTGTCTTAATTGCCCGGGTATCATCAACTTAAATGGCCTGATGATGAAGTTACTTACCGAATCTTTGATTCCACGTGCGTCTTCTACCCGGAGAGTGACCTTACCGGTTGATTTTGCATGTAACATTCCGCTTGCTGAAATAGTGGCCATGTTGGTATCCGAAACCGACCAGCTGTATGGTGCTTCTCCTCCCCATACCCACAGTTGCAGACTATCACCCTTAGCTATACTGTTGTATTCGGAATACAAAGTTATAGAGGGTGCTGCTGCTATACCAATCCAGGCATTATTTAGCAATAAAGAGGGTGAACCTTCATTCAGGTAGTTGTTCGCTTTCCCTGTGAAGTTCAGATAACATCCACCGGTCTGTAGCATCCTGAACCTGATGATGATGAATATACCTTTTCCAGATAAGTAGCTTGTTCCGGCAGCCCCGATGGTGACTTTACCCGAAGGGGTAGTGTTCACCAGGGCTTCGCCGAGAGGCTGACTAACCGTTCCGCTGGTGACGACACCAAGCACTTCCATCAGTTGCGCATCGAATTCCAGTTGCAATCGATAAGCTGATACCTGATAGGTGTCCAGTTCTTCGTCGATATAGACCGGTAAATCGACTACCGCACCTTTCACGAAAGTGGTGTCGTGAACCGACAGGGAAACGGTTTGTGATGTTATCCGGAAACATGAGAAAATCATCAGGATTATGCCTGTTATGAAGTGATTTTTCATGGTCGTATATTATTTGCGTATCTGTACTTTATGTGTATAACTGTTATCGTCAGTTCTCATTCTCAGAATATAAGTGCCATTTTCCAGCTTATCACTCCTGATTTGCAGGTTGTGATTGCCGGCCGGTAATGTTGTGTTAAGCAGACTTTTTACCTTTTGCCCTATCAGATTGTACAAACTAAGTTCGACATAAGATTCTTTGTCAGTTGTAAATATCAATAAACTGGTATTGACAACAGGATTTGGATATAAATTGCGGATGCCGGGTTCATTTATACCAACTTCGTTAATGCCGGAATTGATGCGTGAAATGTTGATAATACCACTCTGTGCCATAGCCAGATAATCTTGTTCGTCGAGTTTGAACTTCGCAAAACTAACCTGACTGACCGTTGACGTTTCAGAAATGATATCGAAATGTAGGGAAATAGGTGTTAAACTGCCCTCAAATCCCGTTGCAGAGGCTATGCCTATGGTTGCTTTACCAAGCAGATTATCAAAATTGCTTTCAATTGCTACGTTGTTGATTTTTTGCCCGATATTTTTCAATCGCAGGTGAGCTGGGTTGAAACGGATTTCAATGTCGGAACTGAGTTTTGTGGTTGGAACGTACAGGTGTACCGGCATTTCCATTTCACTTTCATTCTCCTGGATATTCATGCTTTCAGCAGCTATTGATGGCTGGTTGCCAGTTTCAACGTTTGCTCTTTTTACCTTATGAGCAGGGAAAGTGCTTTCCAGTCCGACCACTTGTTGCAATACCAGTGAAGCATCCAGTGCCGAAATCTCTCCATTGTAACTTACATCAGCTACCTGTTGCTGTGATTCATTCAGACTGATGAGTTCTACTGCATGTTTCAGGATAAGGGAAGCATCATAAGCCTGTATCAAACCATTCAGACTGACATCTCCCATGGCGGGATTGATGGCTCCCAGATTTTTCCAGGGGATGTAATTTACTCCGGAAGTGATTAATTCCTGTTCGTTTTCATTCTGCACTTCATTATCGGTCACGATTGGTCCGTTGTTGTTTCCCCACCAGCAATCAGTTGCGTTTACATCAAATGATTTGTCGGCGTTCTTAATGCCATAATACACATTGCTGCTGAAATCAGTGTTGTTAATCAACGGGTTGGAAGCCCCCTGCAGATAAATGCCGTAATGGTTATTGTTGAAATTACAGTTGCGGATAGTCGGTGAACTGCTGTGTGTGGAAATTCCTTTGTAGGCAAACCGGATGTAGCTGTTTTTCAATTCACAAAGAGGATCCAGTGATAGATCGGCAAAATGGATGCCTCCCCAGCGAATTTGTCCGGCATTGCCCGGATTGCCGTCGGCATTGGAGTCGCCACCGTAGAAATCATCGGCTATGCTCGTGAAAACGATGATGGAGTCGGGGGTACTGCCACCGATGGCTTTCAAACCACGATTTACATACAAACCGTTTTCATTCCACCAGTATTGTTCACCGAACTTACAAATCACACCCGGATTTATTTCCAATGAGGCGCTGCTACCGATTTCATACCTTTCAAAATAATAGGGGATATTGTTTTTACCTCCAAAGTTTCTTTTGGGAAGTGTAATGTCTTGCGTCAGTATTTCATCTCTTACCCTGATGACTTTGTAGGTTGCCCCGGAAATGATATTGTCTTTGGTAGAAGCAGGATATGCAACTAACGAGATTTGCATTGGGAAGTACCTTAAGTCATGGAAAACACAACTATCGATTGCCGGCATGGAAACGCCTGACATATCCACACCAAATTTTAATTTTTCAAAATAACTATTCCTGATTGCCGGAGAAGCACTTAAATTGCTGACTCCTTTTTCGCCATAATGAAATTTGGCATGGTTAATAAAACTAAGGTCATCACTTACATCGCTGAAATGAATCCAGGTGCCGCTCCAGTTATTGGCGTTTTCTTCAGGCATACTGGCAGAACCGTTTAGTTCGCTATCGAACGGATTTCCAAAGCGGTCATCAGTCAGGTGGGTGAATATAACTGGTTTTTCAACACTTCCCTGAATATCCAATTTGCCGTTTACTGTAAAAGCGTTAGCCATCATGTAGGATGGATTGTAGTAATATCCTCCGGAAATAATATTTTCTTTTGATTTGAAAACAACTCCTTCGGGAACGGTAATCGTTGTGCCGGTGTTGATGGTAGAAGGACCTTCAGTGAGATACGTAATATTATCGTATCCACCGAAACTTCGGATGGGAATTGTATCCGATAGGGAATATGTTTCGGGTATAACTGCCAGTGCCATAAATCCGACATTCAGTGCAGAACAGTTGTTGAACTGTGGCTCGGAGAACATGCTTAGTTCAACCGGACTGTAATTCAGGTTGTAGAACTGACAGTTGTTGAATACCGGATTGGAATTGCCAATGACAGTTGTTCCGAAATAACTGCACAACTGAACGGTTGTGTTATTGATGGTTGCATGGGCATTTTCCACTCGGATACCGGTGTCGCAATACCTGATTTCACAGTGGTCAAGCACATTAATGGTATCTGTAACCTGGGTGTTGTTCCTGAAATAAATACCGGAGGGAGGAAATATCCAGTAACCGTACCAGTGCGATATTCTTCCTCCCCAGTTACCTTTTTCCGGTGCATCTGCATTTCCGTTGTTGTTGGAATCACCTCCCTTTGAATCATCTTTGAAGGATGTGAAATAAATTTTCTGTTCGGGTGTCCCTTTTGCAATCAGGTTACCTTCAGAAAGAATATAGGAGTTTTCTGTTCTGAATTTGATTACCACTCCCGGATTGATGGTAAGCTTACCGCTACTATTGATTTTGAGGTTGTCGATGACATAGGCAATATTCTCAATACCGGCGATATTTCTCGATGCCAACACTGCATTTCCGTTTAGTTCCCTGTCAATGATTTTCAAAGCATTACTGAAATTAGAAACAAACTGCATGTTACTGAATGATGGGTTGGCAGTAAGCGACAAAGCTATCGGATCGGAATTTGAATTTTGGATGGTGAC
>JAQVNN010000059.1:5460-13965 GCA_028703105.1 Paludibacter sp.
GCAGCGCGATAACAGGAAATGGCATGGTGCAGGTCTTTGAATTCGCAATTGGTAATCACCGGACCGGCATCGATAATCGCGATGGCCGAATAGTTGGCGTTGTCGTGCTGATTACAATTTGGATACGAGAAGTTATTGATTTCAGCATATTTAAAACGGCAATAATTCAACAACCCACTACTTCCCGGTTGAAAAATAATACCACCCCAGTCGTTGATAACAGGAGAAGTCATCGTACCGTCTTTGTTACAATCGGCAGGATATCCGTAGTTATCATCGCGGGCAGAAGTAAAGTTAATCATTTCACTGGCAGTGGCATCTGCAATCAGGTTTCCGTACACGATGATACGTTTATCCCAACCACCATCGTGTCGGAATGATTTGAGTGTAATTCCCTTGTTGATGGTTAATGTGACGTTTTCGGGAACAATAATCTCATTCAGCAAATAGTAGGTGATGTTTGGAACATCGGTAAACGAGCGTACTTTCAGGGTTCCGTTGGCCGACATGTATCCGCCGATAATACCAATCGCGTCATAAGCATTGTCCGAAAAAGAAAGAACGTTGTTGGTCAGCACCGGATCGGCTTCAAACGACATGGCAAGCGGTGTCATGCTACTCGAACCGATGGTGGTATTTGAAATAACCGGTTTGGATACACCAGAGAGGTATATTCCAAAATAGTTATTCGCGAACGAACAGGAATCAATTGTTGGTGAAGCGTTGTAAGTGTTAACCCCACCCTTGTAATCCCTGCCTCCATAGCGGATGATACAATGACGCATGAGGTTGTCAGCATCGTTGCTTTTGTCCTCGAAATGTAGTCCAAACCAACTCCCTGTTTCAGGTGCGGTAATCGTACCGTCAGCATTGGTATCACCTTTGGCATTATCATCCCTGAGCGAAGTAAAGATGATGTTTTCTGATTCATTTCCATCAGCAAATAAAATCCCTTTGATGTTCAGGGCCGCATAATCGTCGAATTTGAGGACATTTCCCGGATTAACAATAAGTTTTCCGGTTTCATTGATTTTAAAATATTCCCTGAAAAAATAAGGATAATCAATAAGCGGTAAGGTCAATGTGTCGTTCAGTTCATTAAATCCCATGACCACAGCTTTGTAGGTGTTAAATTCCAGGTTGCTATTTCCGGTCATGGAAAAGTTATTATTACCTTTTAACTCTACAGGATAATAAGTGTCTTTTATGTTGATATCCGTTAGACTGATATTGGTACGAAAAGCTGAAACACCATATCTGAAATGCTGGATCGTAGTGCCGGATATCGTAACATTCGAAGATGCTTCAGAAAAAATCCCGGAACAATAGTAGAATGAATTATTAGCAGAAGTCTGAATGATACCATTGTTAAGTTGCAGAGATCCGAACCCTCCGACAACAATACCATGCGCATTACTTTCTGAAAAGCTGGTATTTGTGGCATTCATCTGGCCTTTTACCACCACGCATTCATGATAGAACTTTATCTCGCAATCAGTCAAGTTAACCGTTCCGGCGTGTGAATCGTTACCTGTAATAATACCGTTCCAGCTTCCTGACTCCGGAGTAGAAGCGTTAGAAGTAAAAACAGCGCCTTGTGCCTGTAAAGAACCAAAAACTTGTAGCGTGGCATAATTGCCGAATTTCAGTTCTACACCCTGTTCAACAGTTAGTGTAGCTCCCGGATTGACGACTAATCCGTATGGAACCAAATAGGGACTACTAGCTAAGTTGAGTGTAGAATCGGAGTTGATTTCTCCGGTGATTTCAGTTTGAGCAGACAATGAGAAAGAAAAAGCTAAAAAGCTTAAAAAGAACAAACAAGTTCTTTTAGGAAAAAAGAAAGTACTTGTTTCCATGTGATTTTCCTGTTTTTTTAAGGTTGAAAGTTTGCGTTTAAAACACTTACGATAAAATAACAAATCAGCCAGAGAAAAGTTATCGTAAATCAAAAAAAAAATGTACTTTTGCAGCTCAAATCATAAAGTATTTTATATGAAACCAACTTTATTTGTGTTAGCAGCAGGAATGGGTAGTCGTTATGGCGGACTGAAACAATTGGACGGACTGGGTCCTAACGGAGAAACCATCATGGACTATTCTATCTATGATGCTATCAAAGCAGGCTTTGGCAAACTGGTATTTGTGATACGTGAAAGTTTTGAAAAAGATTTCAGAGAGATTGTAGTGAATAAATTCAAGGACATGATTGATGTTGAAATCGTTTTTCAGGAAATCAGTAATGTCCCTGCCGGCTGTGTTTATAATCCTGATAGAGAAAAACCTTGGGGAACGAACCATGCGGTACTAATGGGTAAAGAGGTTATCAAAGAACCATTTGCCGTTATTAATGCAGATGATTTTTACGGACAGGAGTCATTTCAGGTGTTAGCCGACTTCTTACGTGGTGTGGTAGGGAAACAAAATGAATATTGCATGGTGGGTTACCGGGTAGGTAACACGCTGTCTGAAAGTGGCTCTGTAAGTCGCGGTGTATGTGTGGTGGATGAGAACGGGTATCTTAAAAATGTTGTGGAACGTACACAGATAGAAGAAAAATCAGGAACCATTGTTTATATTGATGAGAAAGGAGAGGAAGTTTCTATTCCGGTTGATACGCCTGTGTCGATGAATATGTGGGGTTTTACACCAGATTATTTTGATTATTCGTGGGAGTATTTTAAAGATTTTCTTGCTGAAAGAGGACAGGAACTGAAATCGGAGTATTTTATTCCGCTTGCTGTCAACAATTTGATTGTAGCGGGAAAAGCAAGTTGTAAGGTGCTTGATACCCATTCAAAATGGTTTGGGGTTACTTATGCAGAAGACCGTCCGCAGGTTGTATTGAGAATTAACGAATTAGTGCGTAAGGGAGTATATCCTGCACAATTGTTTAAATAAAATAAAGTCATGTCAAAAGTATTAGTTACAGGGGGAACTGGTTATATCGGTTCCCATACTGTTGTTGAGTTAATCAACGAAGGGTTTGAGGTTGTAATAGTTGATAATTTGTCTAATTCAAATGTTGAGGTCCTCAATGGCATAGAGAAAATTACCGGAGTACGTCCGGCTTTTGAAAACATCGATTGTGTTGATTATGTTGCCATGGATAACATGATCGATAAATATGGAAATATTGATGCAGTTATTCATTTTGCCGCCAGTAAGGCTGTAGGTGAATCGGTTGAGAAGCCCTTGTTGTATTACCGCAACAACCTGGTTTCGTTGATTAATCTTTTACAATTAATGCCGGTGCATAAAATCAAGCACTTTGTGTTTTCATCTTCCTGCACTGTTTATGGGCAGCCCGACATATTGCCTGTTACAGAAAATGCTCCTATCAAACCGGCTCTTTCTCCTTATGGAAATACCAAACAGATAGGGGAAGAAATTATCAGGGATACGATTTACGCCAATACGAATAATTATCAGAGTATCATTTTGAGGTATTTCAACCCGATTGGCGCTCATGTATCTGCTGAAATAGGGGAATTACCTAATGGAGTGCCGAATAACTTATTACCTTTTGTTACCCAGACAGCGATTGGAATCCGCAAACAATTGCAAGTTTTTGGAAATGATTATGACACGCCTGATGGATCCTGTATCCGCGATTATATCCATGTGGTTGACCTGGCAAAGGCGCATGTGGTAGCGGTAAGGCGCATGCTGGAAGGAAAATCAAAGGATAGCCTTGAAGTTTTTAACCTGGGAACAGGTCGTGGTCTTTCAGTATTAGAAATAATAAAAACATTCGAAGAGGTTAATCAGGTAAAAGTACCTTATAAAATAGTAAACAGAAGGGAGGGTGATATTGAAAAAGTATGGGCAGACCCAACTTATGCTAACGAAGTACTTGGCTGGAAAGCACAGGAAACAGTTGAAGAAACCCTACGCAGTGCATGGGCATGGGAATTGAATCTGGCGAATCGTAAGAATTAAATTACATGCACGATGAATACGCTTTATCCATTAAAGTTCACTCCGATTCTTAAAGATAAGATTTGGGGTGGTTCGACGCTAAAAAAGCTGTTTAATAAACCGTCGGAGACAGATAAACTAGGTGAAAGCTGGGAATTGTCAGGCTATAATGGAGATATTTCTGTTGCAAGTAACGGATTCCTTGCCGGAAAGAGTTTAGGTGAACTCATTGAAAATTACAAGGGTGATTTGGTGGGAAGTCAGGTTTATGACCGTTTTGGCCGGACTTTCCCTTTACTATTCAAACTGATAGATGCGAATGATAATTTATCTATTCAGGTACATCCGGGAGATGAAGTAGCACTTGAACGTCACAACTCCTTTGGTAAAACGGAAATGTGGTACGTGATAGATGCAGAACCTGAGGGAGAACTGATTATCGGCTTCAAAAAAGACTGCACCAAAGAAGCTTACCTGAAAGCACTGGAAGATGGCAACCTGGGAGACCTCCTCCAATGTGTAAAAGTAGCTAAAGGAGATGTGTTGTTTATCCCTGCCGGTCTGGTGCATGCCATCGGTAAAGGGGTTGTGCTTGCGGAAATTCAGCAAACCAGTGACATTACCTATCGTATTTATGATTATAATCGCCTGGATGAAAATGGTAAGGAAAGGGATTTACATACAGAAGATGTGCTTGATGTAATCGATTTTACTGCCAGTAGTGACCCTAAGACACCCTATACCAGGTCGATTAACGAGTTGGCTACATTGGTTAGTTGTGAATATTTTACTACGAACATCATTCGCTTCAACGAGTTGTTTACCCGTTATTACGGGAAAGTGGATTCTTTTGTGGTGTATATGTGTATGGAAGGCAATTTTGAAATCATGTGCAATGGAACAAAAACTCCTGTCGTTAAAGGAGAAACTATTTTGATTCCTGCCTGTGTGCATGAAGTTGAATTAATTCCGCAGGAAGAAGTGACCTTGCTGGAAGTTTATGTGAATTGATGACTTATCGTTTTCGATTCAGATAGTCGTCAATAAATTGCTGAAAGACAATAATATCTTCAAATCCTGAACTGGTTTTAATCCAGTTTTTTAATACGGTTTCAGAAAAGTTTTCTTTTTTGAACATATTGATGCTTGCTTGGTTGTTTGCCGCAATGTGACAGTAGAGTTGATTAATTTTCAAATAACTGAAAACATATTCTTCGATCAGCTGAAGTGCAGCTTTTGCAAAACCTTTTTGCTGGAATTCAGAGGCCACAAATAAACCGAGCGCAATGCGGCTGTGGTGTATATCAAAATCGAACAAATCTACCGTTCCGACTGTTAATCCCGACAATTTATCAACCATCATCATGCGAAGCTGACCGGTTTCGTAGATATTAGCATTCGTCTGACTGATATATTCTTTCAGTGCAAACTTAGAATATGGCTGTCTGGTGTTTCCGGTTTCCCAAAACACAGGCATATTTTCCCATTCGTAGAGCGCTTCCAGATCTTCGGGCTCCAGAGCACGCAATTTCAATATGTTATTTTCTAATGACATTTTAACCAAAAATAAATTTCAGAAACCCTTTTTTCTTTCCCCCCCCTTTGTTTGTAAATTCGTCGTTTTGATAAGGAGAAAAGAAGGATTCGATGTTGAAATGCTGACCGGATGCAATCATGTTGTAAATTACACCCCAATCGGGTAAGCCCCCCAGGTTTCTGTCGTCGATAAACAAATCGGCTTTCAGTTTACGCGGTTCACGGTGTTCCGGCGTTTCTTCCGGGTAATTGCTGTTTACGGCGTAAAATTCCAGTCCCTTTTTTCGACAGTATTCAACTGCTTCGTCTAATTCTTTACCTTCACGCACCGTCCACAGGATCAACTGAAGCTGAAAATCTTCCTGCAGCTTCTTCAGGGTGGCAATGGCAAACGGAATTTCTTTTCCAATGTTAGGATATTCGTGGGTTACGATGGTCCCGTCAAAATCTACAGCTATTATCATTTTTTATAATTGTCTAATGTCAAATGTTTTTGGTTGATGGTGTAGAGACGCACGGCCGTGCGTCTCTACGTCCTACGTCTCTACAACGTCTCTGCGTTCTGCGTCTCTACGTCTCTACAACGTTTCTGCGTCTCTGCGTCTCTACAACGTTTCTGCGTCTCTACGTCTCTACAATGTCTCTGCGTCTTTGCTTCTCTACAATGTCTCTACTACGTCTCTGCGTTTTCCACTAATACTTTTCCGCCTCCTCAATCTGCAATTCAGATATTATTTTCACATCTGCTGGTTTACAGAAAAACAATCCGATGGCAGATATACCAGCACAAAAAATCATCGATTGCGAATTCATCAGGAAAAAGAATAATATTCCCAGTAAAAAGCCTGTACCGATGATGATTAACCGGATGACCGATGCCTTGCTATACAACGCCAGTTTTTTAGGCACATCATCCTCTGTTGCCCATTTCTTGGTTTTTTTGTTGAAAATAGCCAGGGTGATGGGTATTGAGCCGATAATCAGGATAATCAACAGGGATGATATGATGATGCCAGCCTGACTTTGACTATCGATTACCACGCCCGACCGATGCAACTGAAAACCCAGCAATGCCACCAAAACTACAGCAATGTATATGAGATAATAAATCAATGTCAGTTTTTTTAGTATTTTTTTCATGTATATCATTTATCTTAATGCATTTGAAAAATCTATCCGGTTCAGAATTGATCTGCCTAAGGTCAATTCATCCGCATATTCCAGTTCATCGCCCACTGCAACGCCCCGGGCAATGGTCGTAATCCGCACGTTAAAAGGCGATAATTTTCTGTATATGTAGAAATTGGTGGTGTCACCTTCCATCGTGGCTCCCAAAGCCAGGATTACCTCGCTTATTTTTTCTTTTTCAACCCGTTCGATCAGGCTGTTAATTTCAATATCACCCGGTCCGACTCCATCCATGGGAGAAATAATACCTCCCAGTACATGGTACAGCCCTTTGAACTGCTGTGTATTTTCAATCGACATTACATCCCGGATGTTTTCCACCACGCAAATTGTTTTGCTGTCACGGGCTGGATTGGTACAAATCTGACACACATCGGTGTCTGAGATATTGTGACACACCCGGCAGTATTTGATTTCTCTCCGGAGTTGAATCATCGCGTTTCCAAACTTTTCTGCTTCAACCTCACTCTGACGGAGGAGGTAGAGACTCAGCCGCAGGGCTGTTTTCCGACCTATGCCCGGTAATTTGGAAAATTCGTTGACTGCGTTCTCAAGCAGGGATGATGGATATTGTTGATGACTCATGGGTACTGAAAAAAATCAAGCGCAAATTTACAAAAAAAAACAAGTAAAGTGTGAATTTCCACTTATTTATCTGTTTTTTGTGGTTTTTTTGCTAATTTTGAAACCATTTTAAAAAATAAAAATGAGTAGTTCAGGTATTTTGCTGATTATCATAGCCTATTTTGCTTTATTGTTACTGATATCCTATATAACAGGAAGAAAATCAACCGACAATGAAGCTTTTTTTACGGGTAACCACAAGTCACCCTGGTGGATTGTGTCTATCGGTATGATTGGTGCATCTATTTCGGGCGTGAGTTTTGTCTCGGTGCCGGGCATGGTGGGTAATATGCAATTTACCTACATGCAGACGGTTGTTGGATTCTTCTTCGGATATCTGGTGATAGCCCATGTGTTATTACCGCTGTATTACAGATTGAAACTGACCAGCATTTATACCTATCTTGGGGCGCGTTTTGGTAACACCAGCTACAAAACCGGAGCTTCTTTTTTTCTGATATCCAAAACTATCGGTGCGGCTGCCCGCTTATATGTCGTGGCGCTGATTCTTCAAAAACTGGTTGCTGATGCCTGGAATATCCCTTTTTATCTGACCGTGAGCGCCATTCTGCTGATGATCTGGATTTATACTTTCAGAAGTGGAATCAAGAGTATCGTGTGGACGGATACGCTTCAAACCATCGTGATGTTGGTGGCATTGGTGATCATGATTATTAAAATGATGCGGCTTACTGGAATGGATGTAAAAAGTCTGACTGATAGCCTGATGCAACATGATATTTCGAGGGTTTTCGTGTTCGACGACTGGGTAAGCCGTCAGCACTTCATCAAGCAATTTTTCAGCGGAATCTTTATTGCCGTGGTAATGACCGGTCTGGATCAGGATATGATGCAAAAAAACCTGTCCTGTAAGTCATTGCCCGAAGCGCAGAAAAATATGCATTGGTATGGATTTGCTTTTATTCCTTTAAATTTGCTTTTTCTGATCCTGGGTTTTCTGATTTACCTGTTTGCCATGGAAAACGGGATTCAGCTACCTGTCAAGGGTGATGAAATGCTACCATTCTTTGCAGTAAATTATTTCGGAAAAACTGTGTTGTTGCTTTTCGTGTTGGGTATCATAGCCGCTGCCTTTTCCAGTGCCGATTCAGCGCTCACTGCCCTGACTACCTCGTTCACAGTCGATATACTTGGCATCAGGGAAGAAAAGGATGTAAAAGATAAAAAATGGAATGCAAAACGTATCAGAATGAGTGTACACGCCGGCATTACAGT
>JAQVNN010000060.1 GCA_028703105.1 Paludibacter sp.
ATTGCCGGTCAGACAGGCAATCTTCATTTTTTTCTTTTTCAAAAAACGGGCTATCTGAATGTCTTCCACTTTCTCATGCTTAAACCTCTTGTGGGGTTCAAATGCCCTGTAAATATCGGTATCGAAAAACATAAACTGACCGTTTGCCGCAGATATGGAAGAAAATCCCGATCGTCTGACCAAAAACAACGGTAATAAACTCAGCAAAATATAATTCATGATGGGCACCACTTTCTTTACTTCCCGGTTTTCAAGTATTTGTTTCGGAAATACCGAAAGAAAAACTGGGCGTTTCTTTTCAAAATACCCTGTGATGCTGGCGATTGCTTCCGGTTTTAACCTGACATCAGCATCTAAAAAAAACAGATATTTACCTTTTGCTGTTTTTGTTCCCTGGTAACAGGCGTGATTTTTACCTAGCCAGGAATTGTCAGGCAATCCGGAACTTATCAGTTTTATTCTGGGTTCTGCAATTGCTTTTTCGGCAACTATTTCCCTGGAATTATCCTCAGAATCATCATCCACCACGATAATTTCCAGGTTGCGGTAACTTTGTCGTGTCAGGTCATTTAATAAGTTTTCAATCTTTCCCGATTCATTTCTAACCGGAATAATGACTGAAATCAGGTTGTTGACAGTGGTTTTGTACAAACCATAATTTGCCCTGAAGACAACATTCAGTAATGCAATCAAAAATTGCAATCCTGCAAAGATTATTATGAAGTAGGCGAAGTATATCATATTATTATTTTGCTTTGTTCCTCCAGACAAGCATGGTAGAAAGTCTGGTATTGTTCTTCATAATTTTTCTCTGGCAATTGTTCTTTATCAGCCTCTTTTAAGTAAAAAAATACGGTTGGTTTTTCGTGTTGAAAGTAATCGACAAACTGAACCAGAAATATTACTTTAGTCGTATCAGTAGTATTGATACGATTGATACCCTTCATAAACCGGATGTTATTGCAATAAGATGAGTAGAGTTTTCCCTGTGGGTAAACCAATACTAAGTTGTTTATATCCAACAAAAGTTCAGATGCATACCGAATGCTTTCAAGTGTTGACTTGTTGTGCGGGGCAACTGAAAAACCGCCGGCATATGAGAATAGCCACCTTTTCGCTAACTCTTTCTCATCCATCATAAAATGAAATTTCTTTTTAAACAGCTTGATGTTTAAATGCAAAGCCCAGAATCCATCCCACCAGCTGAGGTGATTGGAGAGTAGCAATACAGCATGATTACTTACGTCAATGTCTCCCCTAATCACGATCCTGTGAAAATTATGTCTGATCTTCTTCTTTGAATATAGATTAAAAAATTTGACAACTAATGGATTGTGTTTTGCCTTGATAATCATTTACAACAGGATGAATAGGATTACAAAAAAAACAAACTGAGCTATAAGCACTGTTTCAGAGATTTTATTCCTGATTTTAATACCTGAGAACTGAATCAGGGCATGAAACAGGGAAGCAATCACAAACCAGGCGATGTAATTTTCAACCGGAATAATTCCATCTTTCCACGACCACATGTCCATTCGGGGTGCTACCTGCTCCATAACAACATCATAAACTAACATCATCCCCGCACCCAATGCAATTCGTATAATATTGTGGGCTTTTATTTTTTGCGTGATGGTTGCAGTTGTGTAAACGAGTAGTAGCCAGTTTAATCCAATGATTAGGGGTGTATCCCATAATTTCCATCCGAGACCTTTACCATAAATGTATTCGCCGAATATAATCCCTGTTTGAACACCGAGAATCTCGATAAAAAAACCTGATAACAGAATCAGACTGAAAATCAGTATTGTTTTTACTGAAAATTTATCTTCGTGGTGCATTAACAGCAATCCGAAATTCATCAGCAGCGCTAAAGGAATCAGTTTCATGAATAAAGCAGAAGTAGCCGGAATCACCATTCCTGTAACTCCAATGATATAAAACCAAACCAGAAAACGCCGTACTTCCCGTGGGTTCCTAAGTATCGTTGTTAATTTATTTGATTTCATGTATGCATGTTTTTTACGTGATCCTGAACCTTTTGTACAATCATCTTAAACCATGCTGAGTATTTTTCCGGTGAGGTACTGACTTCATTCAGAAGAGTTTCATAATCAACATATTGATAATCCATTACTTCATTTGGGTTGGGATTTGGTTTTTCATCGCAAACTCCCCAGAAAACATGATCAATTTCGTGTTCAGTCAATCCGTTTTCAAGTTCAACTCTGTAGTGAAAACTAAATAAATCGGTAAGAGGTGCTGTTATTCCCATTTCGTATTTCAGTCTTCTTACAGCGGCGTCGGCTGTCTTTTCTCCAGGGGCGGGGTGACTGCAACAGGCATTCGACCATAAGCCTTTCGAATGATACTTACCGGTTGTCCTTTGCTGCAACAACCATTCTCCCTTGCTGTTAACAATGAAAACCGAAATGGCACGATGCCGGTGAGCTCCCTGATGCGCTTCCATTTTATCCATACTCCCGATGGTAACATCCTGTTCATTCACTAATATTACATCATTATCAACCATATCTCAAATCATTTTAAATTTATACAAGAACATTGCTTTCATCAACAACAAGGTTTTTCTGAAATTAGAAATACGTACCCTGACATGCAATATCTGTGAAGAAGGCGTGTTTTCAATTTTCTTTAGTAAAGTTGAATAATATAAATAGGCGGTTAAGACTGCCAGGCGGGAACGTCCAGGCAAAGATCTGATGCCTTTATATGCTTCCAGAAATTCAATTTTGATCTCATCAACAATTACATTCTTTGCTTGCTCATCAAATGAATCCATCCGGCAATTGCAAAAATACGTACGTTGTAAGTCATGCATGTCGGTTTTTAAATCCCTCAGAAAATTTACTTTTTGAAAAGCAGAACCCAGTTTCATCGCCGGTAATTTCAATTCCTCATATAAGTCTTTACTTTCGCGGGTAAAAATTTTCAGGCACATCAGTCCGACCACATTGGCCGAACCGTATATATATTGTTCAGTTTCGTCTTTATTTGTATAGGACTTCTTGTTCAAATCAGCTTTCATACTCAGCATGAAAGCATCTATTAATTCGTATGGAATATCATATACATTTACAACCTGCTGAAATGCATGTAAAACCGGATTCGTACTAATTCTTTCGGCTATAGCCTCTTTCAGATCACTTTCGAATTTATTTAACAGCTTTTCTTTGTTATAATTATGAAAAGTGTCCACAATTTCATCTGCAAGCCTGACAAAACCATAGATGCCAAAGATAGCCATCTGTAAATCCTTCTCAAGCATGTTCACCGCACTGTAAAATGAAGTGCTGTATGATTTTGTGAACAATTGAGCGGTTTTAAAGGTTGTTTTACTGTATATGTCCATATTGTATTTATTTGATGACAAATATAGTATGAATTTGTATTATAACAAACAAAACAAGTACGAAATTGTTCTAAAGTTGTATTGATAATAAAAAATATAGCTAATTTTGTTGCATTTAAAGTGATTTTATGATGAAAGCAAAGCATATTCTACTTGATCTACTTGATTATCTTGAATTGTATGTTTCAAAAAATGAGAAAGATAACAGAAGACTAAGTACGGCTGATTTTATAGATTTTCTCAATAGTAATATAAAAATTAAATCCCTGAAAAAAGATGAGATTAGTGGGGGAAAAGAAGAATTTTTGACCGAGCAGTTTGTTCAGAATAAAGTTGCAACCGATATTTCCATCCTTGTGTCGCTTCTTTTTCGTTATGCCAAAATTTATATCAAAAAGGCATTGAAAGATAGTAAAATAAATTCTGCTGATGAGTTTTCTTTTTTGATTACCTTACTTACATATGAGAGTCTTTCTAAACAGGAATTAATCAATTTGCAGGTAATGGAAAAAACATCCGGTATTGAAATTATCAATCGCCTGATTAAAAAAGGATTTATTTGTCAGTTTGACGATGAATCAGACAGGAGAAGTAAAAGAATAAAAATTACGGTTGACGGGAGAAATGAGCTGGTTGTAGTTTTACCTCAAATGGATATGGTGTCGAAAATTATTGCAGGAAAACTGACAAATGAAGAACAACGTATGTTGATCTATTTATTACGTAAACTGGATGATTTTCATAACAATATTTTCTTTAATCAGAAAAATGCCAATTTGAAAGATTTGACAGAATTAACCGAATATAATTCCGAGTAATCTGCTGTTCGGGTTCGTTAATTAACTTCATTTTGCATAAATAAGGAGCGAAAATAACTTTTTTTAAAATAAAATTAACAGTAGTTTTTGTGCGTTTATAAATAAACGAGTATCTTTGTGCTGCTTTATGCGTGAAATGATTGCATAAAATGTGGTTTCTGTATTATAACTATGTGTAAATCTTGTTCCTAAGCCGGTTATCTGGTTATTCTAAAACAATGTTATTAGATAGAAAACCGGTTTCATTTGATTGTCACCTTAAAGAATTTGTTTGT
Source organism: Paludibacter sp. (assembly GCA_028703105.1). Lineage (GTDB taxonomy): Bacteria > Bacteroidota > Bacteroidia > Bacteroidales > Paludibacteraceae > Paludibacter. The sequence goes on from JAQVNN010000060.1 coordinate 4,470, forward strand.
TTGTTTGTTTGTTGTAGAATATTTAAGTTTAAAAAACCCTTCACTTTTTATTAAACAGTTTATTTGTATTGATTGTTGCATAAGCAAATGTGTCGTGTGTCGATGTAGTTCATTCATTATGAGAAAAAATTACTTAATCATACTATGTTGTTTGTTTGCTCTCTTGTCGAATTCACAAACGCCGGATAGAACTGTAAATTTCAACAGTACAATCGGAGGAGCAGTAAACTATACTTCAATAACAGATGCACTTTCCGGTGTGTCTTCTCCATCTGTCATCTGGGTGGCTACAGGAACATATACTGAAGATGAAATTATTGTTCCATCAGGAGTCACGTTGGTAGGAGGTTTTCCTGCCGACGCAGTTTCTTATGAACAAAGAATTTATCCGGGCAATACTACGCCAAATCAACAAACTGTTTTAGACGGATCTTATGAGCATCGTGTCGCAACCGTTTATGGAACGCTTGACGGCTTTGTAATAACCAGAGGTTATGCTTTTGATTCTATTGCAAATTCGATTAACGGTGCCGGTGGTGGAGTGCTGATTAATGGCGGGGTTGTCATGAATTGTATCATCAACAATAATGTTGCTTCCGAGGTAAAACCCTCACCTGCTACTATCCCGGGTACTTTTGTGGCAAGTGTTGGCGATGTATATTGTACCGACGGAACCATTCTGAAACCAGTATATTCTTTAAACCAGCAAGGAAAGATTGTTGCAACACTGGATGGTGGAATTCCTGCAGGTAAAGTGGCACAAGGAATTGTCTTTTATATTGACCCAGCTCCTACCACAAATAAGTTTTATGTAATGGCGAAGGTGAGTACCGTTAAAAAAATATTTTTTAATCCAACTTTCGATATACCCGGAATACCAAATTATGCCTTATCAAATGATGCAAGGGCTGATTTTAATGGAAGAGCACATACTGATTCTTTGAATGCTTATATCCCGAGGTGGATAGCTGAAATGGGAGGTAATCCCTGGTATAACCATGATTATGCCGCTAAGTATGTGAATGAATATAATATCCCTGAAGGAACACTGGGACAATGGCACTTGCCTTCAAGTGGTGAGTTGTATAAGATATGGGAAGTATTTCCACAAATGGAAGCTTGTGCGCGTGATGTGCTGGGTTGGACAACAGCTCAGACGCCTATGTTCAAAAAAGATTTTTACGTGTCGTCAACAGAATACAATGCAGGTGAAATTTGGGCTTTAATAACTTATTCCTATCCTTGGGGTGGATGGGGACTGGAAACAGGTAATAAAACTCAGCCCGGTTATGTTGTGCCTGTTTCGGTAAAAGAGCAAAATCAGGAATAACAAAATATGATGCGACTATTAAAAGTATGGGTGTTTTTGTTGTTAAACTCTATTGTTACAACTTCGGTGATTTGGGCACAAACTGCTGAAGGAGGAGGTGTATATATTCGGAACAATGGTAAGTTGATTAACAGTATTGTGACTCGTAATTATGCTGTTACGGGTTTTGGCATTGCAGGAGACGGAGGTGAAATAATCAACAGTACAATCAATGAAAATTATTACCTGAAGACATCAATTGTTAATCCGGGGGATATTTTTTTTGATGATGGGGTTGTATATACTCCTCAGTATGATGGCAATGGTAATTTGATTTTTCCGGAAGGATATAATGCTTCTAATGTAATTGGAGTATGTTTCTGGAGTAACACCAATAATAACTATATGGAAGGTCGTTCGTGGATCGTTGCAGTGGATCAATCGTCGGTTAAGGTTAAATGGTGTCCGAATGGGATGACGGGTGGAAGTGGATATAATCCGATTGATATTCCGGGTTTATTTAATTTTTCAAATGCTGAAGCTGCTTTGATGGATTATGGAGGAAAAGAAAACACGTTGCTGATAGTAAATGAACCCGGTTTTGTGCAAAATCCACCAAAATCTTACGCGTTGACAATAAATAACTGTGCCGCTAAATATTGCTATGAGTATAAAAGACAAGCAGGAGAGGAAGCTAAGTGGTTTTTACCATCGTTGGGGCAACTAAGGGTGTTAGATGAAGTATTAACGCTTGTTAATCAAGTGATGACCAAGCTTGGAAAAACTACTATTTCAGACATGTATTGGTCATCAAATGAACGCAGTAGAAATGAGGCCTGGGCATATTACTTTCCTCACACATCGCAGCAACCTGCCAATAAGAGTAAATCATCAAATTATAAAGTTCGTCCCATATCAATTATATCGCATAACTAATGAAGTTATTAAAAAACATATTGATGTTTATTTTGTTGTCAACTTGTTTTGCAGCAAAAGCTCAAACCTTACCGGTAAGTGTCGCGGGTAATTTGAGTGTGTCGAACTCAATTGTTGATAATGACCAAAAATATAATCAACTGGGAGCTTCTGTCACCATAAATTATTCCGCAGTACGTGGTGATGTTGTGCCTGCAGGAACAGGTAATTACGCCATTTTAGGAACAACTGAGTACATAGACCCTGTTGCTCTCCCTGTAGATGAATATTCTTATTTTCTTTCACCGCTTACTGATTTTGTAAATGCCGGGAATCAATCTGTTCCGGTATATGTCCCAGATAAGGATATTAATGGAAATCCAAGAGTATATGATGGTCGGATTGATATTGGTGCTGTGGAGTATGCTATGATTTTTAACAGGGGAAATGGTGATTGGAGTAGTAATGTTAAATGGAACATAGGACGTGTTCCGACAGAGCACGATCTAGTTACCATTATTGACCAAGCTACAGTAACAGCAACTGATGCTGTTTGTAAGTCCATAATTTCGATCGGAAATGTCGGCAGGATTTATGTTGAACCAGCAACGCAGTTAGATGTTAAAACATCAATTAATAATTCAGATGCGAATAAAATTCTCATCAAAGCATCCGCGAACACACCCAACGGAACATTAATTTTTCATAATCCGGCATCTTCTCCTGTATCTGCCTCGGTAGAGATGTATTCAATGGCTTATGAAGATGAAAATCTTGATGAAAATGATCCGGGGAAATATAACTGGCAGTATTTTGGAGTTCCAATGCGCTCACAAAGTGCTATACCACCGGATGGTAGCTGGCGAGTACGAAGCTTTAATGAGACCCTGAGTGTCTTTGATAAATGGGAAAACTTAACGGCAAATGACGTACTTACTTCATTCAAAGGCTATGAGGTTGTTCAACTGGAAGAAAAAATTTATACATTTAAAGGAATTCTTGAAAACCGGGATACGACAATCACCCTAAATAAAACTACCGGTGTACCCTATGCCGGTCAGCACTTGCTGTCAAATCCATATACCGCATCAATCAAGATAAGTGATATGGTATTCGGGAATAATACAGAAGCTACTGTGTATATTTATAATTCAGGTTCGTATGCCGACTGGAATGCTGATCCCGATCATGGGCGGCTGGGAACAGGGAGAGGACAGTACCTGGCTGTACCTCAAAATGCAGCTAATCTGATTTTACCTGAAATTCCATCCATGCAGGGCTTTATTGTCAGGGCAACGGCCAATAATGGGAGTGTTTCTATCCCGTATGCCTCTGCAACCCGGAATGTAAGTCCGCAAAGAGCAAAAAAACTTTATCAGAACCCGCATCTGACAGTAGAATTACAGAGCAAACATGTTTATGATCGTGTTTGGTTGTTATACGAACCAACAGCCAGTAAATTTTTTGATAACGGATGGGATGGACATAAATTTATTAGCAATGATGCTTCTGCTGCGATTTATGCAAATGAGCCTGCGGGAAATCTACAGGTTAATACGGTAAATGAATTTAATGATATGTATTTGCATTTTAAAGCAGGTAAGGATGATTTATATACCCTTAAAATCGTGAATAACCATCTTGATGAGGTATATCCGTCGCTCTTTTTGATTGATTTGCAAGATAATAAAGTAGTGGAGATTCGGCCGGATACAACTGTTTATACTTTTGTGCCGGGGGATCCGGGTAAATCAAATAACCGGTTTAAATTCAGCACAAATCCTGATTTAGGAAACGAAAAAGAGAATTTGATAAAAATTTACAGTACAGGTGATTATCATGTGGTTATTCAAAATCTAACGGACGAAAATGGTTCTTATGCTCTTTATGATGTATCAGGAAGATTATTGAAACAAGATGGATTGAAAGCCGGAAGCTATACTTCTTTTACAATTGAAAATGCTTGGGGGGTTATGATATTGCGTGCCTGGGCAGGAGAAAGTCAGAAAATGGAAAAAATACTGATAAGGAAGTAAATTGAAGATGAAAGAGTTTTTATACATATTATTTTGTGTGGTAATTCTGGGATTGGGAATCATTCTCCTGAACTCAACAGGGGGCGATGAGTTATTCCAATCAGAATATCCTGTCTATGTAAGTCCGGGTGTTGATTTATCTAAAATGAATAACATCAGAAGTACCTATGTGCCTGCACAACGAAACCAGGTTGGTGGCGGAGGATTGATAGGAGGTAATTCAAGCAAGAAAGTGCTTCCTAAAGGAAATTATTCTCTCTTGTCCCCGGATGCAGCCAATTCAACTACCCGTGGATTGGCAACAGCCCCATCAACTTCGGGCCTAAGCTTGATTGGAAAAAGAACGGGAGAAGCTACTTCCACTGGAGGAGGCTCTCCGGGTTCTTCTGTGCTTTTATTAAGGTCATCAGGTGGTAATTCGGATGCAATAGACGGTCAGGGAAGTAGCCCGGCAGTAGGGTCATCAGTAGAAAGAGGTTTCAGAGGGATTGCAGTGAATCCTTTCAGTGACTATGTTGAAGGTGATATAACGCATCCTGGAGGCAATCCTACCGGCGATCCTTTGGTGAATGTGCCCGTTGGAGACGGAATGCTTCCTCTGTTGTTGATGGGTGTTGCTTACCTCCTCTTTGTTTTGTTTAAGCGTATTTATAAATAGTTTTCATTGTTGTCCGGTAAACATTTTATAACATAGATTTCTCCCTTCGGTCGAAATGACAATCAAGACTTTATCTTTTAGGGAGGGGTTAGCTGGCAGCTTAGCCGCCAGCTAACTCCTCTCTTGCATAAATCAATATAAAGAACTGTCATTCTAAGCATAGCGAAGAATCTAATATTTTTTACCGGACAATAGTGTTTCTTAATATAAGGTATTTGTGTTGTGTTTCGTGAAAGGAAAAACGACTGAAATATTTATCTCAGCCGTTTTTGTTAAGTTGTGGCTAATTTTAAGTTTTTATCCTTATTATTTTGTTGAGTATGCGACCAGCATCCAGACCATTTTTTCTTGCTCTTTGATGTAGTCACTCATCATGGCTACCGTAGATTCATCACTGGCTTCTGATGCAAGTTTCAGAATTGCTCTTTCTGATGCAATGAAATGACTGTAAACGTCAAGTACGTGTTTTACTCCGGCTTCGCCATCTGTAATATATCCGCTTTCTTTAACCCGGGATACTTTCAGGTATTAGCTGAAGTTATGTGCAGGAACACCATCCAGCATCAGTATATGCGTTCGGCGATTTCATCAATAAATTTCTTTCAGGATGCAACCTTTTATAAACTTAATTAATTATATTTGCATACTTATAAATTTATAATCATACGAAATATGAAAAAAGCTGGCTTATTATTCATGATAATAATCATTACCGTATCCTGTTCTCAGGTTTTAATTACCGGTAGAAAACAACTAGTGTTGGTTTCAGATGCAGAGCTGTTAAATATGAGTTTGCAAAGTTATAAACAGTTCATTGATTCGGTTCCTTTATCAAAAGACGTGGTACAAACAGCCATGGTTAAAAAAACCGGTGCTAAAATTGCTGCAGCAGTTGAGTCGTTTTTAAAAACCAATGGACATGAAGCTGAAATAACGAATTTTCAGTGGGAGTTTAACTTAGTTAAGGATACAACCGTAAATGCTTTTTGTATGCCCGGAGGCAAAGTCGTGTTTTTTGAAGGAATTTTACCCGTAACAAAAAGTGAAGCAGGAGTGGCTGTTGTAATGGGACATGAAATTGCACATGCGGTTGCCAACCACAGTAAAGAAAGGTTGAGTCAGCAAGTCCTGCTTTCATACGGATCATCAGCAGCCGATGTATTATTATCGCAGCAGTCGGAAGTTACTCGTTATGGGATTCAAACACTGTACGGATTGGGAGCTCAATTAGGGGTTATTCTTCCCTATTCACGAAAACAGGAATACGAGGCCGACAGACTTGGGTTAATTTTTATGGCCATGGCAGGATATGATCCGAATGAAGCAGTGGCATTTTGGGAAAGGATGTCGGCAAATGACCCAAATTCAGAGCTTGAGTTCATGAGTACTCACCCAACCAATGCCAATAGGATAGCCAATATGAAAAAGGTATTAGTGGAGGCCATGGGTTATTATCAAAAAAAATAGTCTTTAAGTTTATTCGCTACATTTGCTACATTAGAATCCATAGTTTTTTACTGTGTTTTAAAACTATTGGTATGAATATCCTTCTAGGGGGACTAGGTCTAAATTCATATTAGTAAAATATCTATGCATACACAAAAAAAATTTGGTACGGCTCCGGTGTTTTTTACTGCCATATCAACTATTTTAGGGGCAATACTATTTTTACGTTTTGGTTTTGCTGTTGGTACACTTGGTTTTTGGGGAGTGATTTTAATTATTCTACTCGGACATATTGTTACCATTCCCACTGCTCTTGCACTTTCAGAAATAGCAACCAATAAACGCGTTGAAGGTGGGGGAGAGTATTATATTGTTTCGCGATCGTTTGGACTGAATATCGGAGCAACCATCGGAGTGGTGCTTTATCTTTCTCAGGCCATCAGCGTGGCATTTTATGTCATTGCTTTTACAGAGGCTTTTTCTTTTTTGTTTGATTTTTTAAAAGACCGGTTTGATTTTATTTTACCACGACAGGTGATAAGTGTTCCGGTGATGCTTTTTTTAGCTTCCCTGATTATCAGGAAAGGAGCAAATATGGGAGTGAAAGCGTTGTATGTAATTGTTGGAATTCTTGCTTTTTCCATTTTGATGTTCTTTTTAGGTTCTTCCAATTATGCAGCTAACTCATCGTTCAGCCTTGCAAATGCTGAGTTCAGAAATATGGGTAGTTTTTTCCTGGTTTTTGCTATTATTTTTCCTGCATTTACGGGTATGACAGCTGGCGTGGGTTTGTCGGGTGATTTAAAGAATCCTGCTAAATCAATTCCGCTCGGTACAATTGCTGCAATTATTTCCGGAATGGTGATTTATTTTTTGATTGCCTATAAATTGGCCAGTTCGGCGAGTCCGGCTGAATTAGCTAACAACCAGATGGTAATGGCTGATATTGCTGTTTGGGGCTTTTTGGTGGTACCGTTAGGGTTGGCTGCCGCTACTATTTCTTCTGCTTTGGGTTCTGTGATGGTAGCGCCACGTACCTTGCAGGCGCTCGCAACTGACAAGTCTTTTCCCTCTGCGAAAATAAATGAATGGTTGAGTAAGAACAGGGAGAAAGACGGAGAGCCGGTAAATGCATCGATTGTAACCTGCGTTATTGCATTTTTTTTCGTACTTATGGGTGATGTGAATATTGTTGCTCAGATCATTTCAATGTTTTTTATGGTTACATATGGTTCGATTTGTCTGATTTCATTTTTAAATCATTTTGGGTCTTCTCCTTCTTATCGTCCATCTTTTAAATCCAGGTGGGTCTTCTCTCTGATTGGCTTTATAGCATCTATTTGGATTATGTTTCAGATTAGTGTGCTATATACTGTATTAGCGCTTGTTGTGCTGGTTTTTGTATATGTCTATATCAATTACCTTCATAAAAACCGGAAAGGACTGGAGTCAATCTTCGCCAATGCTATTTTTCAGCTTAACAGATGGTTGCAGGTATATATACAGCGTAAGAAAATCACCCGTACGGAAAAAGAGTGGAGACCAAGCGCCATTTGTATTTCAAAAAATTCTTTCAAGTACGATAATGCTTTTCGTTTGCTGAACTGGTTGTCCTATAAGTTTGGTTTTGGCACTTATCTTCATTTCATAAAGGATTACTATTCAAGAAGTACGAGTGAACAAGCAAAACAGGAACTGGAAAAAATTCTGAAAAATATAGAGACGGAGAATAGTGTGTATGTAGATACGATTGTTTCTCCATCTAATACATCAGCGATTGTTCAGGCAATTCAGCTTCCGGGAATTGCAGGAATGGAAAACAATATGCTGATTTTTGATTTTGACAAGGAAGATCCTGATGAACTGGATGTCATCATCGATAATTATCGGGTGGTGAATGCCGGAGATTTTGATATTTGTGTGTTGGCTGTCAGCAGAAAACCAGTTTTTTACAAGAATGGTATTCATGTTTGGATTAAAACATTTGATGAGCTGAATGCCAATTTGATGATATTGATGAGTTTTATTATTTTAGGTCATCCGGACTGGAAAAGAAGTAATATCAAAATACATTATCTCTGTCGCGAGGAAGAGGTGGAATCCGTTCAAATGTGGCTGGATGAGTTGATTGTAGGAGGTAGAATGCCGATTTTCAGGCATAATATTGAAATAGTAATCAGAGAAAAAGACATACCGGTGAAGAAAATCATCGGTGATTATTCATCTGAAGCAGGGTTAACAATTATTGGTTTTATATCTGAAGATGTAAAGCAAAACGGACGTGAAGTATTTGAAGGATACGATAAATTAGGTAATGTGTTATTTGTGAATGCCTGTTCAGCTAAGATTATCGACTGATGATACTTATTTCTTGAACATGAAATATACAGCCAGAATAATAAACACGAAAGCGATGATGTGATTGGTTTTCAAACTTTCGTTTTTGAAAACCAATAAAGAAAAGACCGCAAAAACCGAAAGCGTGATAATTTCCTGAATTACTTTCAGCTCTACAAGCGAGAAAGGTCCGCCGTTTCCGGAGTATCCGATTTTGTTTGCAGGTACCTGAAACATATACTCAAACAAGGCTATTCCCCAGCTTATCAATATGATTGCGATTAATCCGAGTTTGTTAAACCATTTCCATTCGGCAAATTTGAGGTGCCCGTACCAGGCAAAAGTCATGAATGTGTTGGAAAGTATTAATAAAGCGATGGTAAAAAAACCTTTCATATAGGGGTAATGAGTTGTGAAAAAGCGGAAAGAGAGGCTCTTGTACCCGCCAAATTTCATTATGTATATCAGTGAGTTATACTCGTAAAATACTTGGGTATCCGATTTTTCACCCGAAAAATTTTCACCAATAAAAGTAGCTTTTTAATTGATAGTGATACAAAAAGTGTGTCTGAGCGATAAAAACAACATAGTCTAAAAACTTTATTAGTTTTGCAAATTCTCACAATGTAAAACTTTTAAAAATTAAAGACTATGTTGCTTACAAAGGAACAA
>JAQVNN010000008.1 GCA_028703105.1 Paludibacter sp.
ATCAACTGGTCAATTACCGACTGGATATCGCCATTCATGAAGGCCGACAGGTTATAAATCGTATAATTGATTCGGTGATCTGTGATTCGTCCCTGCGGATAATTATACGTCCGGATTTTGGCGGAGCGGTCACCGGTAGAAACCATGGTTTTGCGCTTCGAACCAATTTCATCCAGGTATTTCTGGTGTTCGATGGCATAGATACGTGATCGCAACTCCACCATCGCCTTGGCTTTGTTTTTATGCTGCGATTTCTCATCCTGACATTGCACCGTGATGCCAGTCGGGATGTGCACAAGTCGGATGGCTGAATAGGTGGTGTTTACCGACTGTCCCCCGGCACCCGACGAGCAAAAAGTATCCACCCGCACATCCGATTCCTTCAGTTCGATGTCGAACTCTTCAGCTTCGGGTAACACCGCCACCGTAGCAGCAGAGGTATGCACGCGTCCCTGTGTTTCTGTTTGCGGAACCCGCTGTACCCGATGCACACCCGATTCATATTTCAATGTTCCGTAAACCTGCTGACCGGATACCGTGAAGATAATTTCCTTATATCCTCCGGATGTTCCTTCCGCAACGCTAGTCACTTCTACCTTCCATCTTTTCGATTCGCAATAACGGACGTACATTTTGAATAAATCACCCGCAAAGATAGCCGCTTCATCACCACCAGTACCACCCCTGATTTCGACAATGGCATTTTTACCATCCTCGGGGTCGGCCGGAATCAGGAGCAATTTAATCGCTTCCTCCATCAGCGGGATTTTAGGTTCAATCTCTTCGATCTCTGCTTTTGCCATTTCCCGCATTTCAGCGTCTATTTCATTCTCCAGCAACTCCTTAGCTTCACCCAGGTGCGATAATGCGAGTTTATATTCATCAAGGGCAGATAAAATCTCTTGCAAATCATGGTACTCTTTGTTCAGTCTAACAAAACGCTTCTGATCTGCAATCACCGACGGATCAGTAATTAAAGTCGATACCTCATCAAATTTATGCTGTAATGCGTCGAGTTTTTCTAATAATGATGTTTCTGCCATGAATTTATCTTTCTAAGTATAAATCGTGTAATTTCAATGCATACTCCATACACCTGGGATTGTTTTTATCAGCAATCTTCGGATTCAGTTTTGGAATTCTCAACACCATCCCGGGTTCAATCTCATCCGGCGAGTAAAACTGATCTTGATTAGCCTCGTAAATATAAACCCAGAATTCTTTTACTCCATAATGACGTTCAGCTATTCTCGTCAGCCTGCTGCCCGGAATCACTTCCTCTGTCGCGATAAACTCTTTGTAAACACGTGGTTGATCGAACAAAAGCTGAAGTTCATCTTGCTCTTGTTTCTGTAGAACTACAGTGTCTTGCTGCAAAACGCTATCCGCCTCCAATAGTGAAGTATCAGACAGCAAAGTGTCAACAGGAATATTGTCAGGAAGCACGAACTGATTTTCAGGATACCGAACCACTTCCTGACGGAAACGATGCGAATCTAAATATTTTGTTAAAATAGAAAAAACATCAAAATCAATTAACAAATAGATCAACAACCCTCCAAGCATAATGCCAATAAATAAGAAATCATTATTATTGTTTCTTTTGTAGGATGGAAATCTTCTCAGCTTCTCAGGCTGAAAATCCTCTTTTGAATGAGAATTATTCACATTTTTAACCGTCGTATCCTGATTCTCATTTTTCTTTGACTCTTTGATTTCCGGTTCAACATTATCATTCAATGCATTGATCTCCGATAAGATATCCTTTATTTCATCTGCCTGTTCATTAAAATGCTTCAAAGGGGTTTGGTCAGGTTCAGTTATCTCATCTGAAGTGGCAGGTTCAGCTGTTTCTACTTCATCAAGCAATACTGGTTGCAGATGCTCATAAGGTTCATTGGCAAGTTCTTTCAATGCGGCATCAGGGGTAAACACCACTTTATAATAACCGTCAATAACGATTTCAGCACCAGTATTAACATCAACACTCTTACGAGCTTCGTTCCACTGCAATTTAAAAGTCCCTAATCCGTTAATTTTCACGCTATCATTTGACATCAGCGTTTCCTCAATGGTTGTTATAAAGGCTTTTAAAAAATCATCGGCCGATTTTTTGCTTACAGCAGCATGTTGTGCAAGCAACTCAACAATCTCAGCTGCATTTATTTTTTCTTTACTCATGATGTGGAATTTCTTTAAGTTTAACCTTTAATGTAGCGCTCTGACGGAAATTCATCACTTGTTTAGGAGGAATCAGCGTACGGATTTTCGTGGCCGGATGTACCGAAAGCCTCTCTTCTTTTCGTTTAAATTCAAAAGATCCGAAACCCTGGAAATTAACGATATTTCCATCAACCAACTGTGATTTCAGCATGTCTATTGTTGCCTGCAGCATATTTTCAATCTCATTCTCCGGTTGATTCGTCTTTGAAGCAACAGCAGCTACCAATCCTTTGTGTTTCATTGTAATAATAATTAATGATATTTTACTAAAATGTGTCCGGTCACCAGTCACCGGTCTAGAGTCTGGTGACCGGAGACCGTTATCTCCCATACAAATCAAATTCCGCAGCATCGACTATTTCAGTTTGATAAAACTCACCCACTTTTACGCCTGCTGTATTGACCGGGATAAGCACCTCCGGATCAACTTCCGGAGAGTCAAATTCAGTTCTGCCAACAAAATAATCCACTTCTTTTCTGTCGATAATCACCTTTATTTTAGTTCCTACTTTTCTCCTGTTTATTTCTGCTGAAATCTCTTGTTGAAGGGACATAATTTCATCCATTCTTTGTTGTTTAATATCCTCCGGAATGTCATCCTGATAATGCTTGTATGCATACGTACTTTCTTCATGAGAATAAGTAAAAGCTCCCAGTCGCTCAAACCGCGCAAAGCGTAAAAACTCCTTCAGTTCCTCCACATCAGCTTCTGTTTCACCGGGATGACCGAGCAACATGGTCGTTCTGAGATGTACGCCCGGAACTTCTTCTCTGATACGTTTGATTAATTCATATGTCTGCGCTTTTGTAAAATTCCGGCGCATGATACCCAACATATGATCACTGACATGTTGTAAAGCAATATCCAGGTAACGGCATATATTATCACGCTCACGCATTACACGCAATACATCATACGGAAAATGAGCAGGATAAGCATAATGAAGCCTGAGCCATTCGACACCGGGTACATCCGATAAGCGCTCAAGTAGTTCGGCTAATTTTTGTGATTTATACCTGTCAACGCCATAATATGATAAATCCTGCGCAATCAGCTGAAATTCCCTCACTCCTTTTTCCACTAACAATTTCACCTCGGCTTCCAGATCATCCATCGAACGCGAGCGGTGTTTTCCTGTTATCAGAGGAATCGCACAATATGAACATGTGCGGTTACACCCTTCTGAAATCTTCAGGTAAGCATAATGTCCGGGCGTTGTCAGTGAACGTTCCAAACGAAGATCTGCCCGATACTCCTGTCCAAGGTCTGTCAGTATTTCATTGTAATTGAACTTGCCAAAATATTTATCCACCTCCGGTATTTCCTGTTGTAATTCCGTCATGTATCGCTCCGACAAACAACCCATCACATACAGTTTCTCTATTTTCCGGTGTTTCTTCAGGTCGGCCAGTTGCAAAATGGTGTTTATGCTTTCCTCTTTGGCATCTCCGATGAAGCCACAGGTATTTACAATCACAACTTCACCATCCGGTTTTTCCGCATCGTGACTCACCTTGTAACCAAGCGCATCAAACTGACGCATCAATTGCTCCGAATCCACCAGGTTTTTGGAACAACCCATCGTGATGATATCAACCTTTCCTTTTTTCATCATTCAAATAAAGAACCTACAAATGCTTCTCTGTCGAACACCTGCAAGTGTTCCATTCCTTCGCCCAAACCGATGTATTTCACCGGAATCTTAAATTGATCGGAAATTCCAATGACCACGCCACCTTTGGCAGTACCATCCAGTTTTGTAATGGCCAACGCATTCACATCCGTCGCCTTGGTAAACTGTTTGGCCTGTTCAAATGCATTCTGTCCGGTCGAACCATCCAACACCAGCAACACTTCCTGCGGAGCACCCGGAATCACTTTCTGCATCACATTCCGGATTTTGGTCAGCTCGTTCATCAGGTTCACCTTGTTGTGTAAACGACCTGCCGTATCAATAATCACCACATCAGCATTATTTGCTTTGGCTGAAGATACTGTATCATAAGCAACTGATGCTGGGTCTGCCCCCATTTTTTGCTTAATAACAGGTACCCCGACACGTTCACCCCATATAACCAACTGGTCAACTGCTGCCGCCCTGAAAGTATCGGCTGCTCCGAGATACACCGACTTACCGGCTTTTTTAAACTGATGTGCCAATTTACCGATGGTTGTGGTCTTGCCCACTCCGTTCACACCTACAACCATGATTACGTAAGGTTTAGAAGGTAATTCCGATTCGAAATCAGCAACAACGCCGGCATTATTCTCTGCCAGTAAAGCTGCTATTTCTTCCTTCAGAATCACATTCAATTCACTTGTGTTGATGTATTTATCCCGGGAAACACGTTGCTCAATCCTTTCGATGATGCGCAAAGTGGTCTCCACCCCGACATCCGAAGTAATAAGCACCTCTTCCAGGTTGTCGAGCACCTCGTCGTCAACCTTCGATTTACCGACTACCGCCCTTGATATTTTAGAAAAAACACTTTCCTTGGTTTTCGACAAACCCTGATCAAGCGTTTCTTTTTTTTCTTTACTAAAAAAACTGAATAAACCCATATATTAATTACTATTTATGCGAATCAAGAGTTGAAAATAACTGAAACTCATCATGAGATCCTTCATTCTGCTTCGCTCCATTCTGGATAACAAGTGATATGTCACCCCGCCCGCGATAAGTCTGATTTTCAACTCCTTATTTGCATTATTTACAATTATGGCACAAGCATTGCGCCCCCTACGTTTTTCACAAATTCCTGGTCACAAAATTAAGCATTTTTTCCATAAACAGAAATTAAAAAAAAATCCCCTCATTCAAACAAATGAGAGGATTATATAAATATCTTTAAATAAAGCAATTGATTTATTTTGCCAAATATTCTTTCACTTTATCATTCAACACCATTTCTTCCTGAAAAATATACGCACCGGTTTTGGGAGATTTTACCATTTTGATGACTTTAGCGAATGAACGCCCGTCAACTTTTTTCATCGATGCAACCGCTTTCTTTGCCATGATTCAAACTTATTTAATTTCTTTATGAACAGTTACTTTCTTCAAAATAGGGTTGTATTTCTTCAACTCCAAACGTCCCGGAGTATTTTTCCTGTTTTTCATTGTTATATAACGAGATGTTCCGGGCATGCCACTTTCTTTATGTTCAGTACATTCCAAAATGACCTGAACTCTTGCCTCTTTTGATTTTTTTGCCATATTAAAATTTCCTCCTTAATTTATGCGTATAAATACCCTTTTTCGGCAGCTTTCTTGATTGCTGCATCCAAACCCAGTTTGTTGATGGTGCGCAAACCGGCGGCAGAAATTTTCAGGCTAATCCACATGTCCTGTTCTACCCAATAAAACTTCTTGGTAAATAAATTTACATCAAAAGTTCTTTTAGTACGGCGTTTCGAGTGCGAAACATTGTTTCCCACCATCGCTTTTTTACCGGTAATCTGACAAATTTTTGACATTTCTATATCTTTTTGTTATTTACAACTTTTCAAAAACAGTGTGCAAAAGTACACTATTTTTTTTAATCCTGCAAGCAAATTATTTATTATTTTCATATAATTTTCCATTGTTGTCCGGTAAACATTTTATAACATAGATTTCTCCCTTCGGTCGAAATGACAATCAAGACTTTATCTTTTAGGGAGGGGTTAGTGGATAGTGGTTACTGACCTCTGATTCAAGCAGCATCAGCAGCGCCGTTTGGGTAGTGCGCTCAATATTGAGCTGCCGGTCAAGCGAAAACTGAAACCTGCGACAAACAACTGATTCTTTCGTTCCGACAGCTATCCAAACCGTACCTACAGGTTTTTCATTTGTACCTCCATCCGGACCGGCAATTCCTGATGTCGCGATAACAAAATCGGCAGATAACTTACCGGCAACTCCAATTGCCATTTGCTTAACCACCTCTTCACTGACTGCTCCATACTGATTTAAGATATCTTCATCCACACCCAAGATACTCGATTTTACTTCGTTATTGTACGCAACAACAGAACCTTTAAAATAAGCAGAACTCCCGGCTATTGTTGTAATGCGATGTGCGATGTGTCCACCGGTACAACTCTCTGCTGTTGCCAGGGTTTTTCCTGTAACCAAAAGATACCTGCCAACCAATTCTTCAAGCGATATATCTTCTGTTGCAATAATGGCATCACCTAATATGGACTCTAATAATGCAACTTGTCTGTCTATTTCATTTTTAGTGGAAACATAATCATCCTGCGCTGCACTAAGTCTCAATTTAACAATATTAAAATGAGGCAAATAAGCCAAATGTATTTCTTCCGGTAACGCGTTCTCCCAATCTGCGATTTTAAGCGCCAGCGCTGACTCCGGATATCCGGCTACCAGCAATGTTTTGTGTATAATCGATTGGGACTGAAATCGTTGTTGCAGTCGCGGGATGATTTCATATTTCATCGCACGTTTCATTTCATATGGAACACCGGGCATCGAAACAACGACTTTTCCACCATTATCAAACCAGGTAATAGGTGCTGTCCCGACAGGATTAGGAATAATCACTGCTTTATCGGGCACCATGGCCTGCGATTTGGTCAGTTCATTGATGGCGCGCATCCTGTTTTTCAGCAACAGTTCGATATCAGCATACACCCGGGCATCAAAAACAAGTTCAGCACCAAAATACCGGCAAAGAGTTTGCTTGGTAATATCATCTTTTGTCGGACCGATTCCACCGGTAAACAAAACAACTTCAGCCCTTTCCAGTGCCAACTCCAACGCTTCTGTTATTTGCTTTGCATCATCGTGTACCGAAGTAATCTGGACAACCTCAAAGCCGGCCTTATTGAGTTCGGCTGCCATCCAGGGAGAATTGGTATCCACAATTTGCCCGATGAGAATTTCGTCTCCGATGGTTATGATCTCAACCTGCATTGTTATTTATTTTTGATTTAATTCTTTGGCTGCCACAAGCAATTGTTCATACCAGTCTTCGCCAAATTTTCTTATCAATGGTTCTTTTAAAAATTGATAAACAGGCACTTTCAACTTTCTTCCAAGATCAATTCCACAGCCGCAAATGCTCCAGCGATGGTAATTTACAGCTTGAAAATCATTATATTGCTGTACCCTGACCGGGTAGAGATGACAAGAAACCGGTTTAGGAAAATCTGTTTTACCTTCTCTGAATGCTTTTTCGATGGCACATTTACAAATACCGGAATCATCAATATAGGTAAACACACATTCACGCCCGTTAACAATGGAAGTAACTGGTTCATTTTCTTCATCAATATATGAAATCCCCTGGTTACGAATGATTTCTTTTGATACTTCCGTCAAATCATCCCAAATCAGCGGCAGGATTTCTTGTATTTTTTCAATTTCTTCCGGTTCAAGCGGTGCACCGGCATCTCCTTCAATACAACACGCTCCTTTGCATGCATTTAGATCACATACAAACCGCTCCTCGAATAAATCGAAACTTATGATGGTATCGTTGATTTGTAACACTTTGGAAATAAATAAAAATAAAGCGCATCAAAATAAATTTGACACGCTTTAATATGTTGAATGAGAAATTTATTCCTGATTACCGTCTTCTTCTTCGGTGAATCCGGGATTAACCAGACCAGGTTCTGATTGTTGAGCCTCCTGATAGATTTCCTTAATTTCAGATTCGTGAGCTCCTTTGTCATGCGAACGGAAACCAACAGCTGCAACAGAAAATACTACCAAAGCCACTACCAGTGTCCAGGTTGCTTTTTCAAGAAAATCGGTAGTTTTACGAACACCCATAATCTGGTTAGTAGAAGTAAAACCGGCCGCCAACCCCCCTCCTTTGGAGTTTTGAACCAACACCAGCAAGGTCAGTAACAACGAAACGATTACAATCAGAATTATAAAAAATGTGTACATATGAATTTTTTATTTTGAATTTGCCATGACTTTTTCCAAAAAACGAATTTGGTCTGCAAAGTAAATACTTTTTTTCGGATTAATCAAATTTAATTGCTTCAATATTTCAATTGCTTCCCTGTACTTTTTCTGTTTGATATACAGTTTGGATTTTTCTTCCAACGACATATCATTAGGGAGTTGTCCGTATTTAAAATAATCAGGAACAGGGATTTCCACCTTAGGAGAGATAGTGGCTGTTTGCAGCTCAGGCAAAGGCTCAGCAGGTTGTTTGTTCTCATGCACCCACATAGCCCTCGAAACTTTCAGATTTTCTGCAATTTTCTTTAACGACATCCTTGTGTCTCCTCCTTCCGACTCAGCCGCCTCCAGCAAATCGAAGTAACTTCCGGAAAAACGGGCATCTCTTTGATAGGAATCCGGTGCCTTATTCAAACGGGTTTCAGGATACAAATAAAAATACAGCCAGTCTTTGTCTGCCGCATACAAAGCCGTTACCCCAACCTGCGACTCAAAATGAATGCTGTCAGATTGCTGCAAAGATTTCAGATAAAGCAACCTCGCCTGATAAAAATACGGATATCTATCAGCAAGCTCCTTTAAATCTGTTGCCTGACGACCTTCAACAGCTTCCGGATCAGCAATCAGCCTCATAAAATCTTCAGTTGTCATATTCCAATTGCTCTACACTTCCAGTTTTCCGCTCTACGCTGACTACCACTTCGCCACCGTATCGTTATAAATATTATCAATAATATCCTCTATCATGACCGCCAGCAATTCATCCTGTACATCGGTCAACATCCTGTTGCTATCGAACGACTGGAAAGCTGTGTATTTTTTTTCAAAATCATCTTCTGCATTTTTATTGTTTGTAAACCGGACATTAATGGTAATAGTCAACTTTGTTTCAGCAGAATAGGAATCCTGTCCAATTGCCATCGGAGTAAGCTGATAGCCCACAATTTCTCCTTCCAGATGCATATCTCCATTGTTTTTCAGCAATTGCAGACGGGTTTGTTTGGCATATTTATCCCTCAATTTCTCAGAGAATTCCTGTGCAAGCGGAGGGTGTATCAGCTCGGCTACATTGTTAAAATCGGCGATGGATATCGATCTGATTTTGGCATAATCGATAGATGCTCCGTTAAACGTATAAGCAACCTTACAGGAACCGATTATTGTGACTAAAAGAGCCGGCACAAACCATTTCACAGATCTCATCGCTATCCGCATATTAGGCATAACGTTTTTTTTCAATCCTTTAATCAAGCCCATATTCTTTGATTTTACGATACAAGGTACGTTCTGATATTTTTAACTCTTCTGCCGCAGCTTTTCTTCTTCCTCGATGTTTCTCAAGTGTTTTCCGGATCATTTGTTTCTCCATTTCCTGAAGGCTAACAGGCTCATGAACCGCTTCCACATCCTGGAACACTTCAGCTTCCATGTAGTTAATATCATCGGGATCCGCATGAAACGAATTCGCTTTTATGTATTTTTTATCCGGCATGATGTCTCTATCGTGATTCGATAGAATGACCTCCTTTTTTTCTGTGATAGGTGATCCGAAATCAACATCATATTGCTGAACAGAGGCCGGCTGGCCATTCATGATGTCGTGTACCAATTTTTTCAGCTCATTCATGTCCTTTTTCATATCGAACAGTACCTGATACAAAATTTCCCTTTCACTGCTGAATGTTTTCTGATCGATAGGTTGATGTGCGGAAAACAACGCCGGTAAACGTTCCATATCTTCATTCGGAAGATAATTTTTCAAAATATCAGAAGATATTTCACGATGTTGCTCTATAACAGAAATTTGTTCTGTAATATTTTTTAACTGCCTGATATTACCGTTCCAATAATAATTCGTTAGCATAGCTTTGGCATCATCCGTCAGTTTGATAGGCGGCATACGATACCTATCTGCAAAATCAGAAGCAAATTTTCTGAACAATAGCACAATGTCTTCTTTTCTTTCCCGAAGTGGGGGAACAAAAATGGGCACTGTATTTAACCTGTAATACAAATCTTCCCGGAAACGACCTTCTTTGATTGCCTGTTTCATTTCACGGTTAGTTGCAGCTACCACCCTGACATTGGTTTTTTGAATTTTCGACGATCCTACTTTAATAAACTCCCCTGCTTCGAGCACCCTTAACAACCTCACCTGAGTAGATAATGGCAACTCTCCCACCTCATCTAAAAAGATTGTGCCTCCATCCGCAACTTCAAAATAACCTTTCCTGTCGGCTGTTGCCCCGGTAAAAGACCCTTTCTCATGCCCAAATAATTCAGAATCTATTGTACCTTCAGGAATTGCTCCACAATTCACGGGAATGTACGGACCATGTTTTCTGTGACTGTATTGATGAATGATTTGAGGAAAGTTCTCTTTTCCGACCCCACTTTCTCCGGTAATCAGGACTGATAAATCGGTTGCTGCTACCTGAACGGCAATATCAATTGCCCTGTTCAGCAGTTCGGAGTTACCAATTATACCATAACGTTGTTTAACAGCCTGTATTTCTGAATATTGCATATTCCACCAATTAAAAAACCTGTAATTTTGACATGCTTTATCTGACAAAAGTAGTGTTTTTTGGGAAATGGTGGTCTATTTTTAAATAATTTAATAAATGCCTTAGCAGAGATGCGCTATAGCAGGTCAATTCAATGGTTAGCGGTTAATGATCTCGCAGAGACGCGCTATAGCACGTCTCTGCATTGTGTGTTATTCAATGTTTTTTCTGACTTTCTTCAGAAATTTATGCATGGCTTCCGAATCTTTTTGATCGATAATATCCAGCAACGTCCTCAATTCACCGCGGATGTTGTTTAATTGTTCAGGGGTATAGGGGTTAAACAGAATCTCCGTCAACAGATAATCATCTTCCGACAAAAGCCCTTTTGCTATATCCATATGTCTCTTGAAAGTTGTACCAGGGGCCTCCTGTGGTTTCATCACAGAAGCAAAAACCAGTGTTGATGCAAACGGAATTGACAAGGAATAAGCAATGGTTTGGTCATGCTCTTCAAAAGTATATTCAAAAATCTTCAGCCGTAAAGAACCATACAAATCCTTAAAGAAAGCCTTACCCATGTGGTCGGACTCAGCAATGACAATAGCACTTTGCGTACTTAAATTATCCAGCGTGGCGAAAGTCGGACCAAACATCGGGTGCGTTGATACATACCGCATTTCGGTTGATTCATAAAAAGCTTTCAGACCAGTCTTAACCGAAGCTATATCTGAAACGATACAACTTTGAGGGATATACGGCAACACTTTCTGAAATGCTTCAATGGTATATTTCAGGGTTACGCAATTAATGACAAGTTCGGGCTGAAATTCTTCAATTTCCTTGTACTGAGTCATCCGGAGGGTGTTAAATACAAAACGTAAACGCGATGGGTCGGTATCAAACAGCGCGACTTCGTGCTGAAAACACAAAACATCGGTGAGAAATGTGCCCATTTTACCGGCACCAAGAATCAATATCTTCATATATTTATATTTAAAAAATCTAACGACTAAACGTCTGATATACCAATGTGTTATCCACTACCCATTATTCACTATCCACTTTCTTCTTTCCCCTGATTTTTTCTTCCCAAAGCACCCACATTAGAAATATCACCGCATAATACAGGTATTTATAAAGTCCTTCATGCAAAAACTCAAAACTATTCGGGTTTTCCTTGATAGAAGCTACAATCATGACAATTCTGAAGATGTTGAACAGATAAACCACAACAAGCCCGGCAGGAATAAACCATAACTTTTTCACAAACGGCCCCTTGTAAAACGCGATGATTGACGTAAAAATATAGGCCTGCTTATACCCGGCACATGCCCATACTATCTTTACGGCCACACCGTTATCGTGGCGGAGGATGTTGGTTCCTTCCAGTTGGACATCATACCCCATAAACAACAAAACATTATAAACCATTCGGGAAACATGATCAACCATCATATTAAAACCTGCTGATAAATCCATTCCGAAAAAAGTAACAATCGCATCCGACTCGTCACCTAACATGGTAAATTTCCAGAAAAAGTGAGCAACCAACAATATGACAAAAAAATAAATTATTCCTTCTAAAGGAATAAGTTTTTTGGGGAGTTTAAATTTTGACATATGTGTATCAATTTAAAGTGTACAATTGATTCGGGCATAAGGGACTTCTCCTAATCCACAAAAATCATTATTCAGGTACTTAAAATAACCGGTCATCGCAATCATAGCCGCATTATCGGTTGTAAAAGAAAACGGCGGGATATAGACATCCCATCCTGATTTTCTGCCTGTTTCGATCAAAGTTTTCCTGAGAGCTGAATTTGCAGAAACGCCTCCTGACAACGCTACCTGATTGATTTTCAAATCTTTTGCAGCCTGCTTCAACTTCTTCATCAGGATATCCACCACCGTATCTTGCAGAGAAGCACATAAATCAGCCAAATTTTCCTGTATGAATGCCGGGTTTTCCTTCACCTTATCACGCAATAAATAGAGAAAAGACGTTTTTAACCCGCTAAAACTATAATCATATTCTTTTATCTGTGGCTTTGAGAATTTAAAAGCTTTCGGATTTCCGGTTTGCGACAGACGATCAACCTCCGGTCCTCCGGGATAAGGCAATCCCATCACCTTGGCACATTTATCAAAAGCTTCACCGGCAGCATCATCAATAGTCTGTCCGATTATTTTCATGTCGTGATAAGATCGCACGAGTATTATCTGGGAATTTCCACCTGAAACCAGCAAACACAAAAAAGGAAAAGCAGGTTTCTTTTCATCCGGATCACCCTGACTAATAAAATGAGCCAGCACATGTGCCTGTAGATGGTTTACATCAATCAACGGAATGTCTAGTGCCTGGGCAAAACCCTTTGCAAATGAGGCTCCCACCATTAATGAACCCAACAGTCCGGGACCACGAGTAAAAGCCACCGCCGACAAATCCGATTTATCTATCCCTGCCTCAGAAACAGCTTCGTGTACCACCGGTATAATGTTCTGCTGATGTGCCCGGGATGCCAATTCAGGTACTACACCTCCGTATCGTTCATGTACCGCCTGACCAGCCGTTACATTTGAAAGCAAAACTCCGTTTTTAATTACAGACGCCGAAGTATCGTCACACGAAGATTCAATACCTAAAATAAGAATATCGGACATTATTCTATTGATTTTATATCGCTTACTTTCTTGAAACATGTTGCCGGAATCTTTACGCTATCATAAAGAATGGATATCAGTGTGTTCCATCTGCTTTAACGCTTTGATTATTCCAAACAATTTTCTAATTTTGTGCAAATTAATGCCCAAAGGTATAAAAAAATCAGTTAAAATACTCATCATTTCGGCTGCATCCTTCATCCTCTTGTTAGCCTCTCCGTTTATCTTACTGCAATTCAATAAGATACAAAACCTCGTTGTTGACGTCATAACCCGTGACCTGTCTGCCTCTCTTGATACCAAGATTGAAATCGGCCGGGTAAATTATCATTTTTTCAACAAACTCAAAATTGAAAATATTTATATTGAAGACCAGCAACAAGACACCTTACTGCAAATCGATAAAGTTTATGCCGGATTCGATTTCTGGAGACTTTTTAAGAAAAAAATTGCATTTTCAAACTTGGAAATCGAGCGGTTTTATGCAAACATAAAAACAGATGCATCCGGAAAAACAAATTTTGAGTTTCTATTTAAAAAAAACAAAACAGACCAGGACGCCCCCTTTATCGACTTGAGATTAGAACAGCTCAAAATTACAGACTCAAAGGTTTATTACATTAAAACCACAGACTCGCTTGATTTTCAACACACAAAAACCCGGAGGATGGTTATTGAAGACATTAATTCCAGCATATCCATCAATACCTTAACCAACGATTCAATCAATGCCTCCGTAAAGTACCTGAATGCCATTGGAGGATCGGGATTTATCCTCAAAAACCTGACCGCGACAATTACCGGTTCTCCTGAAAGAATCAGTTTCCCTACATTCTCCATCAGCTTTCCTGAATCACAAATTAACCTGAACAATCTATTATTAAGTATTGACTCATCAGAAAACAAAATCTCCCTGGCAAATAAGTTAAGTGTCAGTATCCCGGTACACAATGCCGAAATTTCTCTGGCCGACCTTCGCTCTATTGTTCCCGAATTTACGGACATCCACGAAACAGTAAGACTGAATGCTCTGATCACGGGGAAATTAGCTAGTTTGCGCTTCCGGGATGTCAGGCTTTCTTATGGAAAATCTACCATGGATGCTCAATTAGACATCAACGGACTGCCTAATATACAGGAATCATTTATCTATGGTCAAATCAATCACCTGCAGGTTTCCATATATGAAATTCAGGATTTTATATCAAAAATCAACAAAAAACCATTTCTACTGCCCAAAGAACTACACCGGCTTGGACAAATATCCTATAATGGGAACATTACAGGCTTCCTGAGTGACCTGGTAGCCTATGGGAACTTCAACACGAACGCCGGCAGTATTTCCTCTGACATATCTTTACGTTTCGAAAACAACCTGACGGATTTATCTTATAATGGTACACTCAAGACAAATGGGCTGTCAGTAGGAAAAATCCTGAACGACACAGCGTTCGGTATTATCGCCATCGACCTGAACACCAAGGGGATAAAAAAACACAATCAACCCATCCGGGGAACAATCAAAGGCAAATTATCGGAACTGGAATTTAATGCCTATACATACAAAAATGCAGATTTCGACGGGACTTACGATGGTACAGGCTTTAATGGAAAAATCAACATTAAAGATGATAATATTGAGGCTGGCTTCCTCGGGATTATCGATTTTAAAAATCCTGAAATCCCTGTTTTTGATTTCGATCTGACCATCAACAATACGAACCTGCATGCTCTCAAGATAATTAAAAATTATCCGGATGCAAGACTGTCGTTTCATGGAAAAACTAATATTAGCGGAAGCAACCTGGACAATCTCAACGGGAACCTTATACTGAAGGATATTGTTTTCACCAATCAAAATCAAACTCTCAATGCAAAAGATATTATTTTTACATCCAGAACAGGAGATGATTATACGTATTTCAGCATCGAATCTGATTATCTGAACGGCTCCTTCTCAGGTGATTTCAAATACAGCAGCATCGGACATACTTTTAACAAAATTTTATCAGCTTATTTACCTTCGCTTTCAGAGAATGGCAACACTATTCAGCATCTTCCCAATACCATTGCCATCAATCTTACGATTGAAAACACCCGGGAAATTTCACAGATACTGGCTTTACCGTATGAAATTGACGGCCATTCAAGCATCAAAGGCAACATCAATGAAAACTCCAGCGAAATTCAAGTCCTCCTGAAAATGGATGCCCTGAAAACTGAAAAACAGATATTTGAAAACATATCACTAAGACTTGAAAATGAATCAGATAAGATACAATTTACGGGAAGGACACAAATGCATGATAAAAAATCAGGGTTGCTGAATATTTTTCTTTCAACAGAAGCTTTCAGAGACATGGTTAATGCAAAACTAATCTGGCAAAACAACGAAGAAGTTACCAATGCAGGAGAAATCAGCACAAACACCAGTCTGCATAAGAAAAACAAGTCCATTCAGGCGCATACCACGCTGCAACCAAGTCAGGTTATCATCTCTGATTCTGTTTGGAATATAAGAAAATCAGACATACAACTATATTCTGACAGCCTGATTACCATCAATAATTTTCTGTTTGAAAACGAAAAACAATATATCCATATCAACGGGAAAGCTTCTAAAAACAGTCAGGATAGTCTGGTTGTCTCAATGAATGAATTGAACCTTGATTATATCATGCAATTATTACGTCTTAAAGGAATTAAATTTGGTGGATTGGTTACCGGCAAATTAAAACTATTTAGTTTGTTGAAAGAACCAATTTACCTTGCTAACCTTGATGTCAAAGATTTTTCATTGAATGATAAAATTATTGCTGATGCCCTTGTTTCATCTACCTGGGATAAGGAGAACAGACAATTGCTTATTAACGGAGATTTCACAAATAAAAATAAAGAACAGGTAGCTAAAGCTATCGGTGTCTTTGTGCCAAGAAACGACTCGCTCGACCTGCAAATAGATGCCAGGAAATTTCCACTGGAATTTCTCAATCGTTATTTTGAGGGTGTTGCCAGCAATTTTAATGGAGATGGCGCTGGAATGCTGCGCATTTTCGGTCCGACCAAAACCTTGTTATTTGAAGGAGATATTGCTGTAACCAATGGCAGGGCTTCTATCGATTTGCTTAACACAACTTACCATTTCAACGACAGGGTAAAACTTACCCCATACAGAATCCACCTGAACAACATCAAGCTGATTGACGAAGAAAAAAACAACGCGACGCTTAACGGCTTCATTGACCATAATGGTTCTTTTGCCGATATGGTGTACGATGTCAGTATTAATGCAAAAAACATCCTGGCAATGCACACAACATCAGCAGATGATGATTTCTTTTATGGAAAGGCATATATGGGTGGACTAGTGCGCATTCATGGGAATGACAATGAGGCCAACATCATTGTAAATGGGGTATCGCGGCCCAGAACTAAGTGTTATATGTCGATGGGAGGTTCTTCTTCCGTGCTGGAAAACGATTTTATCCGGTTTGCAGAAAAACGGATTTACCAGTATATCGACGAAAAACAGGAAGAAAAAAAGAAAGAGTTTGTAAACCAGACCCCTTTCAATGTAAAGGTAGATATGCAAATTGAGGTTACACCCGAGGCGGAAATGGAAATCATCGTTGACCCGAGAGCCGGAGATAAAATTACAGGACGTGGAAGAGGTAATGTCAGAATCCGGTTCGACACTTTCTCTGATGTGGAACTATACGGAACGATTGAACTCGATCAAGGTTATTATTTGTTCACTTTGCAGACTGTTATCCGGAAGGAATTTAAAATCAACAACGGAAGTACCATTTCGTGGGCAGGAAATCCTTTTGAAGCAGAGGTGAATATTACCGGATATTATCCTCTGACTGCTTCCCTTGCTGATTTAATTGAGAGCGATGAGCTGAAACAAATTACTACTCGTTCAACCGTGCCTGTACATTGTTTGTTGCACCTCACGGAAGACCTGATGTCGCCAGCCATCAAATTTGACATTGATTTGCCTGCAAGTGATGAAAGTGTCAAGAGCAGAGTGAAGAACATCATCAACACGGAAGAAATGATGAACCGTCAGATTCTTTACCTGATGTTATTTCATAAGTTTTTTACACCGGATAACATGCGAACCTCTGCTGTTGGTATTAATGAAGGTATATCGTTCGCGGTGGCATCTGCCAGCGCGCAACTCAACAACTACATTCAGGGTATCCTGAACTCAAATGTATTCTCATTGGGAATCGACTGGCAAAAAACCGATGTAGAGTCAGATGAAGTTAAGGCACAGATCCTCATTCAGCCGAACAACCGGCTTGTTATCAACGGTAATATCGGCTACAGGAACGACAACATCAGCGAAAACAAGTTTATCGGTGACTTCGATCTGGAATACAAACTTGTTGAATCAGGCAGGTTACGTTTCACGGCTTACAATCACACCATCGACCGGGCACAGTTACGTGAAGCTAAAACCACGCAGGGAGTTGGGTTAATCTATCGGGAAGACTTTAATACAGTTCCGGAAATGTTCGTTTATTATTGGGGTGTAGTGAAAGGATTGTTCACGAAGAAAAATAAATAAATACAAACATAAAGAAACTGTCTGCCGCAACGACAGACAGTTTCTTTTATTATTCATTTTCAGAAATAGAACATCAT
Source organism: Paludibacter sp. (assembly GCA_028703105.1). Lineage (GTDB taxonomy): Bacteria > Bacteroidota > Bacteroidia > Bacteroidales > Paludibacteraceae > Paludibacter. The sequence continues at coordinate 17,972 of JAQVNN010000008.1, forward strand.
ATATAGCTTGCCGCCCAGATTTTCCGTTCCAAAAGAGAACATCGAATTCCCCGGTGACAGCAATTCAGTTCTTGTTTCCACCTGATTGGTAGTAGTATTGAATCCTTCCTGTTTCTGATATGATTGTCGGCTAAACATTTGCAGTGCATACAAACTAACCTCACCGCCTATTGACAAGTGAGAAGCCAGGAAATACTCAACACCGGCAATTGCACCTAATCCGACGTATTGCATACTTCCATCATAATACCTTCCGGTCACATAAGTTTGAGTCCAGTATGGAACTGCTACAGGTGCCGGAGGAACTATGAACCCGCTAGTCCTTGATGGCCTTTGATTTATTTCTGTCAGAGCGTTCCCATACGAATAATTATCAGTCACGCTTTCAAAACCATAAATCAAATCAAGTCCCGCATAACCCTGGATACGATTGTAACCTCTTCTTTGCTCGATTCCGGCAGAAAAAGACATACCGGAACGTTGTTGCCTGTAGGTATCAATAACTTTTGATTCAGACAAAGGATCCTGAAAATAGGCGGCATCATCTCTTGCATACACTTTCTGGTTAAACGATCTGCCAACAGTGCCGAAATTAAAGCGATAAGCCACTTTATCTGTTTGCATGTATCGGCCTTTAATTGACAACGTGGGAGCTAAAGCTCCCAACCCAAACACCGGGTCACCTCCAAAAGTATTCAAGGTGTTATTTGTGGTTCCGTTGAACATATTTCCAACATAATCCAACACAGGAACCAAATCTATCCCAAAGCCGAAATCTCCGGCTTTGGGAAGAGTTGGCTTTTCTTTTTGTCCAGCTGCTTGTGCGAGAGACATGTGTACTGTCAGCGTAAACAGAAACACGATACTGATGATATATTTTAATTGTTTCATACTCAAAAATTTCTTTGTTTCAAATTACTTACAGTCACATTATTGTTCATTTGCAATGATAGCAGCCCAAGAATAGTTACCCCAACCGACAGGGATTACAGTTGGGTTAAATGTCATTTTTGCTGATTCTGTAACCTCAAATAAATTTGCATTTGCATCTTTATTAATTACCCTTGCAGCAATATTCGACGCACTGGCAAACTTTCCATAAACGGTGATTGCATCATCAGCTGCGACATCCGGATGATGAACAAAAGGAACATCCGAAAGATCATTTACAGGATTGATACTAATAGTACGAGATGCCGGAACAGAATTCACAGGGAGATCAAAAGTAAAGTCTCCCGTAGCATTGGTAACAACGGCATAATTAGATCCGGATACATTCACTGTTACCATACGGTTCGGATCTGCGGTCCAGCTTGGCGACCAATTCCCTCCATCTTTCACCTGAACAGCCTGTTTTACTTTCCCTTTTACAGTGATGGCAGCAGTACTGTTAGGAACAATCACCCAACCCGGAAGATTTGCAGACCAGTTAGTAGGAGACCCTGACGGACTGAAGTCATAATAACGCGTACCCAGGCGATTCCAAGCCGATCCGGCCGGAACATCCGTAAGTTTCAAGGTATAGTTTCCTGATAATATTTCGGTTGTAGCATTTGCAGGTTTACGGAAATGAGTAAAAGAATTCGTGCTGATAGCGCTCATAGAGGGATGCCAGGTAGTAGTAGGTTCTTCATCAGCATATTTCAACGGAACCGGAATAGAAAATTCACCATTCGCATCTGTAGCGCCAACCAAAGTAAACCCGTTACTATTCAATTTAACAACCTGATAGGCTGCGCCAACATAAATTCCTGTACGGAATGATGTTTCAACAGGAATTCTAAGTTTTCCTCTTATATTTGAAGAAACCTTATGATCGAGGCGAACCTGCCATCCGGCCAAATCTACCTGCCAGGTAGCAGGTACACTGGTCGGAATAAATTTATAATAAACATCTCCCAACTCATTCCATTTTGCCGTTGCCGGTTTTAATTGTGTTACGGCATAATTCCCGGCCAGGATACGTGTTTCAGTTGTTCCTCCTTTGATATAATGTACAAAATCTTTAACTGTTCCGATTGTAACGGTATTAAGCGTTACAGCTAATTCATCACCATTATTTTCTAACGGAACTGCGACACTTAAAGTACCATCAGCAGCAACAGGAGCTTCATATACATTACCTCCGGCGTTAATAGCTATTACCTGTCCGGTAGCAGCCTCATATACGCCCGTTGCAAATGCAGTTTCTTTCGCCAGATACACTTTACCCGACACAATGGCAGATAAGTGATGGTCCTTAATTTTCACCCATCCGGCCAGGTTAGCATGCCAGCTTGCGGGGACAGTAGTTGGGGTAAACTTATAATAATAATCTCCTAGTTCATTCCACTGCGGTGCATCTTTTTTGATATTTTTATAAAGTCCGTATGTACCTTGCAGCGTAACCGTGGCAGCAGCTGATTTATAATGTACAAACTCCGTCTCATCAGGAGCAAGTACCGTAACAGTATAAACATCAGTCGTTTTTCGAGCCGGCAAATCAATACTGAAAGAACCATCGGCCTGAGTGGCTGCCAGTATAGTTTTAGCTGGTTGTGTACCATACACAACATTCACTTTAATGGTACGTACTGCCGCGTTATACGACCCAACCGCATAAGCTGTTTCATTTGCCAACTGATAAGAACCGGTTAACGTAACTTTTTCATTATAACCAGCATATTTTTCCCATCCTGCAAGATTACCCGACCACGACTCAGGGGCATTTTCGGCAGGTAAACCATTATTAAAATTAGGGGTGAACTTTAAATACTGCACACCTAATGAATGAGGTATATTTTCCAGAATATTGGTGAGAGTTACCGGAAAACCGGCAGCGAGAGTTGTCTGGTATGCACCGGTCAGGGATACCGATTCCCCTGACCTGTTATAGTGTGTATAAGTGCTCTGCCCAATGCCCAACACCGATACTTTATTGATTCTAAAACCTTCTTTATATGACTTTAACGGGATAGTTACCGAATAATTTCCAGAAGCATCAGCGGTGGTACCAAAAGTAAGCACCAGAGGAGAACCTAACGGATCATATACTACTTCAAGTTCGACTGTTCCGGATGAGGCCGGCTTGTACGCCCCTGTACGGTAAGATGTTTCATATGCAAGTTGCACATTCCCTGTTAGGGTGATTTTTTCGTTATAACCCTCTAAATCAATTTCTGTAGAATTATAAGTCACGCGATTGGGATAAGCATATGCTCCCGGTTTAAGACCGGCTAAAGGAGGCAAGGCCGTTTCAAAACGTCTAAGCCGTGTTTTAAACACCGGTTTACCATTTTCCATTTTCACGTACTCGCTGAAGTACGCAGTAAACTCTTCCATCCTGACATTAGCCGTAACACCCGTTGTAGTTGTGGGGATTTGAACAGAGAAGTTTCCGGCGGAATCGATAACTGTTTCAAATATCTTATTACCAACAGCACCCGGTTTATATTCGGCATATCTAACTTCAACAAACACTTTCCGACCGGCGGCCGGCTTCATTATTTCCATCGTGTAATCTGTTGAAGTAGTGTCAACACCGGTGTTATAAACAACTGAACCGGAAATAGTAACAAATTGATCAATGGATGACAGGTTTAACTCTGATTGATCTTCCGTACATCCTGGGAACAGGAGCAAAGTCGTTGCAATAAGCGCAACAAGAATTTTTCTAATCTTCATATTGTTAAATTTTAGTTATTAATTTAAGGTGATGCTCACCAATTAAACCGCTAATTTAATTATAACCAACTAAAAAACAATACAGATTGCATAAAATTCTTTAAAAAAAATTACACATCCATCATATCATCCTCTTTTAAAGGAAGATACGGTCCCTCTTTTACTTCAAAAATAACCGTTCCTTTTTCAAGCACTTCAATGGTGTGCCAACTATTCGCGGGGATATGCATACCATATTTCCCTTCATTGGGATCTAAACGATGAGTGGCAATGAGCTCTTTTTGTTCGTTATAGACTTTTACATCCAGTTTACCGCGTAGCAGGACATAAGTTTCATCGGTATTTTTGTGGCGGTGCACAGGCAGAACAGTTCCCGGCTCCATGGCGTTCAGCAATCGCTGGACCTTGTCGTCGGAAGAAGCATGCAGGTTGTGGTTCATGCGGAGACGAGGGGATTCACAGGCCTTGATAGTAATCCAGTTTAAAAGTTGTTCATTTATTTCCAACATATCAATTTGCTGACTTTAAAATTTTTGAAAATGTCATGAATACGATTTTAAAATACTCCTTGATGCTCTGATTCTCCACATATTTCATGTTCAGCCTGATTTTATCCGGCATAATGACTTCCACATACATACGTTCCGGGTCATCAGCTTTTCCAAGCAACACATTCTCATCAGCATAGGCAATGGAAGCGTAGTCGGTTATCCCGGGCCTTATATCCAGCACTCTTTTTTGTTCAGGTGTATATAAACCGGCATACAGAGGCACCTCTGGGCGTGGACCAACCAAGCTCATATCTCCTTTCAGCACATTAAAAAGCTGTGGTAATTCATCTATTTTATATTTTCTGATAAATACACCAATACGGGTCATCCTGGGGTCTCTACTACCCACTGTAATCAAACTTCCTTTGTCGGCATCCTGACACATGGATCTGAATTTATATAAGTTGAACAAACGGCTGTTTCTTCCAACTCTTTTTTGTTTATAAAATCCCCCCCCTTTACTTTCTGAAATAATACAAATATAAATAACGATAAACAGAGGCATTAAAACAATGATACCAATGAATGAAAATATTATATCTAATATACGGGTCATATTCTGATTTTAATTTTTTCATATGCTTCTACCACAGCTGCAATAACATAGTCAACTTCTTCATCGGTTAACTGCGGATAAATGGGTAAAGAAATTTCGCATGCATAATTACGATATGACACCGGATAGTTCTTAATATCGAAGCCCATATCTTTGAAGAAAGTCAACATGGGCAATGGAATGAAGTGCACATTTACACTTACATCTTTGGATGCAATTTCCTGAATAATCAAATTCCTTGCCTCTTCATTTATTCCTGATATTCTTAATGCATATAAATGGTAAGACGATTCCTTCCCATTTGACTTTCCAGGGGGCAACACTGCCCATTCGAACCTACCAAATGCTTCGTTATATCTATAAAACACTCTTTTCCTTTTGTTCATCAACACATCATACTGCCTTATCTGTGCCAGACCTATCGCTGCATTCACATCAGGTAGATTTATTTTCATCCCAAATCCGACAATATCATATTTCCAATTACCTGCTTTTGTCTTGGATAATGCATCTTTTGTTTGGCAATTCAGTGTCATTTGCTTAAGCTCCTTGCGTAATTGCTCATTATCGAATGATTTTTCAGGTAAGTTCAGGCAAATTGCACCTCCTTCGGCTGTTGTTACATTCTTTACTGCATGGAGAGAAAAAATAGCTATGTCTGTTTCAGATCCTGTTCGTATTGAGTCTTTATATGTGGCACCCAATGAATGAGCTGCGTCATTTATTACCAGAATCCTTCCTATTTTTTGTTGTATTTCAGATTCGGGTTTATACAGGCTTATGATCTCGCTGTCATTGACCATTGACATGATTTGATCATAATCGCACGGGAAACCGGCAACATCAACGGGAATAATCGCTTTTGTTCGCGGGGTAATCGCTTTTCGTATTGCTCCAACTGCAATATTAAAATCATCACCTACATCTACTATTACGGGTTTGGCTCCAGCATGTAACACTGCCAACGCTGTAGCGGCATAAGTATATGCAGGTATTATCACCTCGTCTTCAGCTTTCACTCCCAACCACTTCAACATCATAATGGCTCCTGATGTCCATGAATTGACACACAGAACTTCTTTTGCTCCTGTTAACTTGCGTATTTCTTCTTCCAGTTCCAATCCCTTGGGTCCACTGGTAATCCATCCTGATTTAAGTGTGTCTACAACTTCTTCAATTACTTTATCATCGACATAAGGCGGAGAAAAATTTATTTTCATATATCCAATTTTTTTATCATTCTGTACATTTTCCTATCCGGATATGAGATGAAATCATATAAAATATCATATCCCATTGATTTGTATGCATATAAAACTTTTTCATTATTTTCAAAATCAGTTGTAAGTGATACGGATTTACAAGATCTCTTTTTCAGATCTTGTTCCATTTCAAATAACATTCTTTTTCCAATTCCTTTACCCTGCATTTCAGGCAAAGTAGCAACCGACAATAATTCTGCATAATTACCGATGTCTCCCGTTGTATTCTTTTCTTTTTTAAAATTCCTCAACAATCTTATCAGGTTTGATGGTTTTTTTATCAATATTCTGATACCCCAGTATGCAAATTTTACAATATTTTTTTTTACCAGATAACTGTAAAAACCCGATGACAAATAGGTAAACGCGCAAAACCCAACAAGCTTGCCCATATCATCGTAAGCTCCTAATATCTTACTTCTTTCATCACAACGTAACTTTTCGTAAAAAAAACACAGAAAATCTTCACCCAACTGAGTCAGAAAGAAACCATCAAATGACTGCAAATGTAATTCTACAACCGATTTGATATGCTCTTTGCGTACTATCTGAATATTCATACAGTCAACTTTTCAATCTCTTTAGATAATTTCGACAAATTTACATCTTTTGTCATATATTGCAATGCATACGTACGTGCTCTTACACCCATTTGCCTTATTTCTGCTGTTGGCATGCGATAAAACAATTGCATTAGGTTGGCAATCGAATCTGTATCTTCGGGATTTGCAACTAGTCCACATGAAGCATTTGAAATAATTTCAGCAGTATCAGTATCAGCTTCCACGCATGCAAGTACAGCTTTTGCAGAAAGCAAATAAGCAGTCAGCTTCGATGGAGTTGCTGTATAGGCAATATTTTTTTTAAGCGATAACAATAACACATCAGCCTCTAGTTGTACAACAGGAACACTTTCAGGAGAAACACTTATAAAATCAATTTGCTTTTGATTTAGCTCTTCAACTAGCTTCAAGCACACTTCTTTTTCGGCACCGGCACCAGCTATGATAAGCCGGGCTTTTGACAAAGCTGCTTTATGAAATGCTTTTATCAACGAGGGCAGGGCTGCTGTCGGACTTAAACTGCCAACAAACATGAATACAAATTCATCCCGTTCTTTTTTCGGTTTCTGTTGTATATGCAAAAACATACTATCGTCCTGCCAGTTTCTGATTAAGAAAAACTTTTCCGAATCAACTTTCCTTGAGTTGACTAAATATGTAATCATCTTATCTGAAATACCTGCTACTTTTGTTGCCAGTTGAATAGTGCGCTTATCGAGCATGCGGACAAAAAAGTTGATTGCATTGCCTGTAAACGGGTTCATTTTATATGTCAACGACTCGGGGTAAATATCCTGAACATGTAACAGACAAGGGACTCGTATCTTTTTGGCCGCTTTTACAATCATATATTGTGACAACAAAGGCCATACATTGGCGTAAATACAGTCAATTTCATTTGCATTAGCCCTGATATAGCGTGCTGCTGCTCTGCCAAAGCTATAGCTTTCCTTAAGTCGGCCTGTAAGTTTTGACTCGGGACAAGTAAATGATTCAGTATAGATTAATTTATAGGCTGACTTATTTGTTGTTCGTTTAAAAATAAACCCCGAAGGCCGACTGGGAGGTGGACATAATACAGTAACCTGATATTTCTCCGATAAAAATCCAGCTATGTCAGCTGAAAGTCTGGCTGAAACAACTGGTTCAGGAGGGAAAACAGCAGATATGAGAAGTAATCTTTTCATCTAAGGAGTTTCAGAAGTGTTCAAATACAGACTGAACTTGTTTGTTAAAAATTTCAATATATTTTTGAGATGTTTCATGTTCAGAAAACATCTCCAAACTCTCATACTGACAACTACATTTTTTCTTATCAAAATTTATCATAATAGAAGTTAGCTCCTCAACCGAATCCGGATTGAAAAAAATCCCCTCTCCACCCGTTATTTCTCTAAATACGCCCAAATTTGAAAGAATTAAAGGAGAATTAAAATACATGGCTTCGACAACCGGCATTCCAAGACCTTCAAAATAACTAGCGGAGATGTACGCTTCGCAGTATTTGTATAAATTTCCAATTTCCACATTAGAAATACCTGAACGTATACTTATCCTGTCCTTAACCACTGAATCTATTGTTTTAAGAAACTCACCTACTGGTGTTTTATCCTGAACCGCCCCAACAACAATCAGGTTGATTGTAGGTTTCCTCGTGCAATACTTTTCAAATGCCCTTAAAATGGTTATTACATTTTTATGACTGGCAGCTGATGCCACACATAAGAAATATGGTACGTTAATCAGCCTCTCATCTATAACCTGCTGTTTATCTGTAAATTTACCAAAGTTAAAATAATTGTAAATTCTGATTACTTTACGGGGGTCAGTGAATTTATAATGGTCGAGAATATCTTGTCTCGTAAATTCAGATATGGCAATTATTTTGTCTGCAATCCGCAACGACCTTGGAACAAATATTTTTCGTTGCAACTTCATCAGGCGATTGGGTAATAAATTTTTTCTAAGGTATAATAAATCATGTATTACAACAAAGTAACTGCATTTTTTTATATAAGAAGTAAAATTCCCGGTAAATAATATTATATCATCTTTTTTCAACCCTAATCTGAAAGGGTATATCGTTTGAACCCAAAAACGTTTAAATATATTCGACACAGCATATCCCCTGACATCAAACTTGTCTTCATAAATGAGAAAATCATTTATCTGCGACGACTGACATACAATCATCACTTGTTTAAACTGCATCAGATCTCTATGTTTATAAAAATAGTCCAACAAGTTAAACAAATACTCCTGAAAACCAAAAGATTTACTCTTTTGATATGCTAATGCATCTATAATTAATTTCTTTTGATTCATATAACTTAAACACGCTGTTTTTTAAGATTCTCAAATAATTCTTTCCATTGATACATGATACATGATAATTGACAAACTATATTTTCTTGAAACCTCTTTGGCATTTTCAGACATCCTAACCCTAACACTCTGATTACCTATCAATTCTACAATTTTAGATGATCCAGACTCATATTCCTTTTCAATCTGACTTGAAACACCTTTTAAGCTGACCTGGTTTTCTAATGCAAGTGCTTGAATTTTCTTGTTTAGGAACTCAAACAATTCTCCATTTCCAAATATGTTCAGCTTCCAATCTGGGTAATATTGCTTCACAATTAACCAAGCATCAATTAATTTATCATAATGTCTGTTAGTTTTTTTGCGAATTCGAGTTTTTGATAAGGTTGTTTACAAGAACAGTCCACTTTCGGCTAATCTGATCTGCCTGATAAGCTTCAACACTTTTTATTGCATTTTCACCCATTTTTTTTCTCAATTCATCATCACTTATCAATAACAGTAATTTTTCTGCCATTCTACTTACATTCCCATTTTCAATCAAAAAACCATTAACACCATCCTGAATTATTTCACGCGGGCCATCCGGACAATCATAGGCTATAACCGGCAAGCCACAAGACATTGCCTCTAATAGTACCATGGGAAATGCCTCAAAACGTGAGGTCATCAAATATATACTAGCCTTTATATATTCACTCTGAATATTCACGACAGGATTATTAATACTTATGAACTCAGATAAATTATTCTCATTTATTAAATCTTTAAGCTGACTCTCCAACACACCGTTTCCAAAGATTTTCATTTCCCATCCATTCATTTTTAATTTAATCATTGATAAAACTTCAATTAGCCTATCATATCCTTTTTCATGGGAAATTCGTCCAACTGTAAGAATGGTTTTATTGATTAAGGCCGCTTTATCTTTTGTAAAAAAAGGAAGTGAATTTGGAATTACATAAACCCTATTGCAAAAATTATAATTTCTTTTTGCTGATGGTGACAACACAACTACTGCATCAAGCAAACGATATAGCATCAACTGCATTAGTTTTGAAATAATCGGCAAGGAACTACGAGAAATATGCTCAGCTGCAACAGACTTAGACTTAGAAAATAAAACAACAAATGGTAAAATTAGGCTAAATGCATGTCCCGTGGATATTATAATATTAAAGTGTTTTAATCTGTTTATTTTCCTTAATTTAACTATTAGACTCAAATAACCCGCATACTTATTCAAAGAGTTTTTGGGAATAGGAAAATCCAGATTTTTGAGAAATACTTGAGAATTTAATTCAAAATATACATTATTATTTTCATTCTTATAAACACTTATAATATGAACTTTATAATGCCGAACAAGCAAATTAGCTAAATTAGTCACAGCACGCTCAGTACCTCCTATTTTCGTAACATCACCCACTAACAACGCGATAGATTTCATCTATTGTATAAAAAATTATTGTTCATTAATTATCAATGGTTCCGGGTTTGAGTCTTCACTTCTTTTCAATCTAATATTCAAAAAATATACTGTGAGTAAAGCCCAAATTATATAACGAAGATTATCAAAAAATCCACTTCTAAGCAAATATATTGAATTTGAAGCCATAAAAAAATAAAATATATTCCAGTAAATATTATATGATGAAGCAAGTTTTGATTTCCCAATTAATAATCCAAGCATAAAAAACATGAATATCACCCCCACAATTCCGAAAGCCAGATAAACATCTGCAACTAAGTTCGATCCCAATCCCCAAGAAGAATCGGTCCCCATTTCGAGAAATGTATTAAATGTCGCTGAGGATATAAAATCCGGAGGGATTCCAAATGTATTACACACAAAACCTTGAAAGAAAGGAACTGGTGACAATAAGCCGCCAAGCATAGTTAAACCATAAGTCTGACCAAATGAATCTGCAAAATCAATTAAAGTATAAAGATTTCGGTTATTAATTATCAAATCTGACCCGAAATCCCAGAAAGAAGCAATCTGGACATTAGCAATGGCATTTTGAAAATAATTTTCTTCATTAAAAGAAATGGTTCTCGCAAACACAACAAATGTCATTAACATTGCACCTATTATGATCAAAAGGAAAAAAGTTAAAAATGGAATTCTGTATTTGTAATTATTAAATGACACCAAAGCTGTCAAACCAATTGCCAAAGGCAAAGTTCTTGAACCTAAGCCCATAAATAATAGAAAAATTACTGTTATTAATAAAATATATTTCAATCTGTATTTGATCAGAATCGATTCATTGAAAATAAACATGGTTAGTAGAATGGAAGATGAGAAGAAAAGCATATAAAAATATGATGATATTCCCTGTTGGTCTAAAGAGCCATCCCCTCTGTAAACTTCACTGAGATTTTTTACACCACCACTAATCAAATACAAAACGAAAAATATAATAGTAATATAAAAAACTTTTCTCGAAGTGGGTTCAAGTTTATCATTTACTTTAAATGCATTGTATTCATATTTCCTAAGTTCAAAGAATGATATTCCTACTAGATAAGATGAATATCCCAGATATGCTATTGCGGTAGCTTTAGAAATTATATTCTGATTAAACGCCATGGCAAAAATACTAAATGTCGGATCTGTCTGAAAATAAAACAAGGGGTATACAAAATTTGTAAACCAAAAAGCGATCATAAAAATAAATTCAAAACCTACAATATTGTGATCTCTTCTAAAAATAAAATAAATCAGATTTTGAAAAACAAATAATCCCGCTAACAGGTAACAAAAGCTATACGAATAATACTCCGGCGCATACAACACCAATATAAGAGCTGAAATAGCAAATACTATATTTGTAATCAGCAATTTCATATTATTTCTTCATTAGAAAACAACAATTTTCTGAACACATAAAGCATAGTGATAAAATAGAGCAAATTATAAATTAAATGAGCAATCGGTACACTTTCCATACCAAAGCCATGATATATTAACAAAATTGAGATTGCGATATACATAAGACCAAACACAATTTCAAGTATTATATATTTTTTTGTCATTGCTTTTGCAACAAGAATAACAGTCAACAACATTTTAACCACCCAAAAGAAATCACCTGAAAGTTGATATAAAAACAAGTTTTTCATTGAAATAAATTCACTTGTAAATAGAATATTAATAATGGTTATTCTGAACAAATACAAACATGTTAATATAGTAAATGTAACAACCACAATGACTTTTAAACCTGAAACGATTTCATGTCTCAGGATTTTATTTTCACCAATTTCTGAAAAACGAGGTAAAAAATAGGTTGATATTGCTGTTCCTGTAATTGCAGAAATCAATACAGACACCTTGTTCATTCCTTCCCATATTCCCGCAGAGTCTGTTGATACATGGGTAATCAGTGTTGATCGAATGAGAATATTTGCTAATGGCCAAATAAGCGCGACTAATGCCATTAGAGAAAAGCCAAGAAGTTTTCTCCATTTTTCTTTAGAAAAAGATAACGCTGTATTGTTAAAGGAAAGTATTTTATTTTTTCTAATGATATAAATAGTAATGATGATTACAACAGATTGATATGTTGCTAATGCAAGTAACGCACCGTAGGTTTTAAAGAAATAAACTAATATGAGGGTGAAAACAAAACCGGTAATTGAAGATAACAAATTAATCAGTATAAACTTGTTATACAACTTCTTTCCATTGATAATGGATAACAACAAACTATTTATTGCATATAGAATAATGGTGAATGCAGTGATATAAATAATGGAAAGATATGTGACATCTCCGAATAAACTTATACAAATTTGTTTAGACAGAATAATCAGAAAAAATGATGTCAGGATTGAAAATACAAGCGTTATTGATAAGGACACATTAACATATCCATAATATTGTTTTTCATCTTGTTCATACTGGGAAACATATTTAATTACACCATTCGATATTCCTCCAGTAGATGTTGTAGTTAGCGTTGTCAACAAATTTGTAAACTGTCCGAGTAATGCAACACCATTCGGACCAACTAAAACCGCAATTACCTTTGTTGTAATTAGATTAATACCTATCTTAATCAGGTTTGTAATAGCTGTTAAGCTGATCACTTTAACAAGATCGCTTTTAAGTTTATTTTTTAAATATTGAAACAACATCTAAACATATCTATTTTTATTAAGTTCACATTTAGCTATACAGTTTATAAAATAACATATAATCCGCTAATGTCTGTCATATCAACAATTAAAAAACATCTTTTAAATTAAATTTACCCAAGAGAAATAAGACAATTAATATACCGCCAATTCCACCTCCAAAAACGACTCCTTTTATTTTACCAATTTTTTTTACTTTCAACGGGTAACGAGGCGTATCAACTATTTGCATAATAGGGGTTTCTCTCGCCAGGTCAAGTTTAAGAGTTTCTAAATTCTTTAACACCTCCGCATAAACTGCACCATAAAGTTGTGCATCATTCTCTTGCTTAATTTTTGGAACGACAGCTGTTTGTAACGCAGGATTAATATTCACCTGCGAAACAGAGGCACTACCATAAAGCGCATTTTCATAAAGTCTTCTGATAGAATCTGCTGTATGCTCCATCATTTCTATATTTACCCTACTTTGTACTGTACGTGTATCCTTGTAAAACTGATATGTTTGATCTATCAGATTCTCAACAAACAACTTAGAAAACAATTCGTTTTTACTTGTAAAATCAACATTAACAACGCCAATTTTTTTATCTTTCCTTACAACTCTTAAATTATTTGATTCAATAAAACCTTTATATGTACTGTATAAAACACTATCTTGCACCCTTGTAAATGCTTCGCGTTTTAAATTTACAGGATAATTCAGGCTTCTCAATTCAATTTTTTTAGAGTTTTTCCATTCCTTATGTAAATCATTGAATTGAATGTATGCATCCATCATAGTAATATATTTACCATTGAAATTAATCGGTGTTAATAAAGTTTTCTCTACAGCATGTCGCGATTTAATAATTTCCAACAAATTATCTCCACTAAAGGCACTACTACTACCAAAACCAATCATATTACTAATGCCCAAAGAAGATGCTAGGCTTGCAAGCCCTCCCCCTCCTGAACTCCTTTCAATTAACACAAAGGATAAATTAGCATTATATTTTGGTTTAACTGCAAATGAAAGCCCTAATCCGATTAACGCACCTCCAAATCCAAAAACAAGAATAATCTTCCATTTTGTCAAAAGATAATTCTTATATTCTTTCACTTGCCCTAACATCCTTTTCAATGATATTTCTTTTGCTATTTCTATCGGTGGTTTATTATTCATATTGCTATATTATCAGATACTAATAATCAAGAAAGAATCAAATTTATAAAAACCCTCTACCTCAACATCGAGTAAATCAATGCCGTCATTGACGCCAGCGAGCTGGTCATTGTTATCACTTCTGCAGGATTCATTTTGTTCGTTAACTCTACCGGTTTTTTCGGAATCACTACTATGGATCCAGATACAACTTTTGGATAGACTCTAATACCCAGGAAAGAACGGGTTCCTGTAACCTTACCATTAGGATATAGGACAAAAGCGTTCTTCTTCAGTGCTTTATTGGAAAATCCTCCTGATGCAGTGATGTAGTCTTTGAAACTGTAAGAACTTGTATGAACCACGAAAGATGGATACATCACCTCACCTATTACTTTTACTGTTTGAGATTTTTTCGGAACATAAAGGATATCTCCGTCTTCAACAAAGATATCCTTATAGCTACCTGGTTGTTTCATAATCTCATTCAAGTTCAACGAAACAACTCCTTCTGAATGTAATAAATCCTGTATTTCCTGCACATTGGCAAGACCGGCAACGCTGTCAAGCGCATTTAGTTCTTCAACATTGCTAACCTGCATTTTATTCAGCATAGCCATATCAATATTATTGTCTGAAGAACTCTGCAAAATCCTTCTCAGATTGCGACTGAGTATATTGCTCATCGAATTTTTACTTGCACCTTTATTTTCATTACGAATTAAATAGGCCCCGCCAACAAAAGCAAACTTGGTAAAACCACCGGACATCTTAACCAAATCTGAAACTTTGATGTTTTTGTGTTCTATGTTATAATATCCCGGATTTTTCACCTCTCCTTCTATTGATGCAATGCGGATTTCTTCTATTCCTTCAATGGGTCTCACGATAATCAGGTCGCCATTTTCCAACGTCATATCACCTGACCCTTCATCAATATTAAGGTCTTTGTCTAATTTAAAACTGACATTAAATGACTTCTTGTTTCCCCCTTCCATTTTTGCCGGGTCTTTGATAATCCGGATTAACTGAACATTATCAGCAGAAGCTTTTTCAGTAAACCCTTTTGCCTGGTATATCAGGTCTCTGACAGTCATTTTCATGGTAAGCGGGTATTCTCCCGGCTTAATAACCTCTCCCTCTATAAAAACAACCTGATCTTCCATAAAGACCATTATTGAATCAACCCTGACCGAATCGCCTTTCATTAACAGAATATCCTTGTTTTCACCATTTAAAACTTTCCCCAGATTAAAACTAATCATTTCGGGTATTTCATTTTTTCGTTGACGCTTGATGGTAGCCATGTTGACAAAGGCTTCATCCAATAATCCGCCTGCTTTTTTTATCAAACTTTTAA
This sequence comes from Paludibacter sp., assembly GCA_028703105.1. Taxonomy (GTDB): domain Bacteria; phylum Bacteroidota; class Bacteroidia; order Bacteroidales; family Paludibacteraceae; genus Paludibacter. Next base: position 33,542 of record JAQVNN010000008.1, read on the forward strand.
TGGTCAAATCAGGAGTCAGCGCGTATCCTCCGGGTCGGAAAACGGCACCAGACAATTCGACACGATTGTCATACACATCCTCAACTGGTGCAATATAGATAGAATCACCTGCTTTAACAAGGCTTGTTGCGACATACGATTCAGGGATGTCAATAACCGTCCTTTGTGCCCCAGAATACCTGAAAACTGATACCATGGAACGATTGGCATTTTCGCGGAATCCACCCGCATAATTAAGTAAATCGTACAACGATTCTCCTTGTGCCACTTCATAAATTCCTCTTCTGTTGATTGCCCCGTCAACAACAACCTTGTTTTTGTTTGGTTCAATAACGATAACATCATTATCCTGCAGAACAATATTATTGCTTAACTTTCCTGTCATCAAGAACTGATAGAAATCAATCACGGCAACAGTTTTTTCATTCCTCACCACCCTGATATTACGCATGGAACCTATTTTTCCAGGTCCGCCACAAGCATACAGTGCATTGACAACTGTTGCCAACGAAGGCAGGGTGTAAGTACCCGGATAAGTAGCCTCTCCAACAACAACAATCTTTATGCTTCGGATGTTTCCCAAACTGAGACTTACATTAGTTTCTCCGGATACAATTCCTGAATAATACTTTGAAAGTTCATTCTTGACAATTTTTGTTGCATTTTCTATGGTCAATCCTCCAACTTTAACCGGCCCTGCATTGGGAATACGTATCCTGCCTTCAGGAGTTACTTTCAATTTATAACTCACATCATATAAGCCTGATACATCTACCAGCAATTCATCATTGGTACCGATAATATAATTCGCCGGTGTAGGCAAGTACAAGTTTGGCTCAAAGGAAACTTTCGATCTATCAAAAATTTCTGAACCAAAAACTCTCAGTTTCTTTTTGTCTTCTTCTTTCTTAAATTTTCGGTAAAGCGAGTCTTCTATAAAAAAACGGTCATCGATATAATATGGATCCTGATCTTCCGGAAGCGTGGAATTAATAGAATTAATATACTTGCGAAACTCTGACATTTGTTGTGGAGTTGAGCCCATACTTCCTCCTTTATTACCAAGGATATTTTGTTGTGTAGATAGTTTCCCCTGTAAAGATGAGTTTTGTCCTGATTCCACCCGTTGTTGCAACTGCATGCGCTGTTGAGGGCTTATTTTGTCAAAATCTTGTGCGTGTAATCCGACGAACGTAACTATAAGTAAAAGAAGTAATTCGTATTTCTTCATAAGAATAAATAATTTATTATTTTCTATCGTAAACCCAACTCTGGTCGAAAGAAAATTAATCCGACAAATGTACAAAAAAATATACAATATTTATAACGAAAAAACACCTCAGATAGTATATCTCCGGAAAGGGAAGATAAATATTATTTATTTCGTAAATTTGCGCTCAAAAAAACATGAAAGATGAATTCTTTCCCTTGGTTGATGATGCCGGTAATATCATAGGTAAAGCGAGTCGCAGCGAATGTCACAGTGGCAGCTTTTTATTACACCCGGTAGTACACCTGCACGTCTTGAACTCAAAAGGAGAGCTTTTTCTTCAAAAAAGAGCCAGCACAAAAGACATACAACCTGATAAATGGGACACTGCTGTAGGAGGTCATGTTGATTATGGAGAATCAATCTACGAGGCGCTTTCAAGAGAAGTCCGTGAAGAATTGGGCATAACAGTCTTTACTCCGGTTTTTATAGCTTATTACAAATACACTTCTGATATTGAATCAGAATTTGTCCATAGTTTTTATGCTGTTTATGACGGAAGAATTTTCCCTGATCCAGTTGAAATTTCAGAAGGAAGGTTCTGGTCTTTTGAAGAAATTACAGCACAAATAGGGAAAGGCATATTTACACCCAATTTCGAATACGAATTAAAGCATCTGCTTCACAATAGGTTGTTTGGTTGTTCTGAAAAATAAAAACCCGGGCAAAAAATTAAATTTCTTTTTTATCATCCTGATAATACTCGAAATAAGTATCTGATTTTTTGTTTTTATCCTTGCTCCCGGAAGAAGTATAACCATAGCCATAACCATACCCATAAGCTCCCAGCCCATAACTCTTACTTTTTCCATAAGCATATTTTCTCGAGTAATACTGAGAATAACTGCTTGATTCAACTTCCACGTCATTTAATACCGAATAAAATTGATTTACATTATCATCCTTCAATTGATTAGAAAGATTACGCACAAACATTTTATTCGTTTTATTACTCCTGATGACAAAAAGATTTATATCCGACAACGACGCAAAAGAATAAGCATCAGCTACCACACCAATCGGACTGGTATCAACGATGATAAATTCATATCTTTTGCGTAATTCTTCAAACATTTTAACTAAGTTCTCGGATCTAATTAATTCACCGGCATTAGGGGGAACTGTTCCGGCCGTAATGAAATCAAACTCAGCTCCCGGGGGGCGGATAATAATTTCATCGAGTGTACATTGATTCGCTAAATAATTAGAGACACCCACGTTGTTTTCAACTCCCAGACGTTTGTAAACACTAGGTTTACGAATATCCATATCAACCAGCAAGGTTTTCGGACTTGCCATCGCATAGACACAAGCCATGTTGATACAAAAATAGGTTTTTCCGTCACCTGATTCAGAGGATGTTACCATGATAGTAATGTCTGATTTCCTCTTAGCAAGAAACTCTATCCTGGTGCGGATAACACGGAACATCTCGGTGAATGAGGACCTGGGATTATCTGCAACAATATAAGGGCTTTCAGAATTAGTATGCCGAACCAGTCCAATCAATGGGAATACGCAAAACTTTTCAACATCTTTACTTGTACGGATGGTATTATTGAGTAATTCTTTCAGCACAACATAACCTGCCGGGAGCAATATTCCAAGCACAAGAAAAATCATCGTAGTTTTTGATTTGGCCCCCTGATTGGTTACTGCTATTGTCCTTGCCCTGTCAAGGATATTGTTATCCGGCGTATTTGAAGCTTTTAATATTTGTGCCTCTGCCCTTTTCTGTAAAAACATAGTATAATAGCTATCGTTCATTCGATAATTTCTTTCGATACCTATCATTTCCAATTCTTTTTCAGGAAGATTTTCAATTTGTCCTTGTACTTCAGCAAGCCTGCGGTTTAAATCCTGTCTTTGGATTTCATTCGAAGTCTGCATATTTTTTACCACTTCATTAATAGCAACCTTCACATTTTCAATATCGCGTGTATATTTTGCATGAAACATATTTTTCTCACTCAGCTCACTTCTTTTAATGATAAGGTCGTTAATTTGCTGCACCAGGGCCATCAACATGGGTTCATTCAATCCCAGACTTGTTGGAGCAATGATGGCGCCTTCGCTGAGATTTGTCCGGATATATTTATCCAGGTAAGTCAGATAAGTTTCTTTTAACCTGATCTGATTCAGTTCATTATCATATGCAGTTGCTTTGTTTAACAGTTCACCCGATAAACTACCCACATCTATCAACTGATTTTTTTTTCTGAAAGAAGTCAAATCGTCCTCAGAGGTGGCCAAAGATTTTGAGACATGTTCGAGCTGCTCATCAATAAAATTGATGGTGTTGGTTGCGGCATCATTTTTTCTTTCCAGATTCGACATAAGATAAATTTCACACAATTTGTTGATGAAATCCACATCCCGCTGAGGAGTTTGACTAGTCATCGAGATCTCGAGTATCGATGATCCTTCCATAACGAAGTTCAAATTAAGTCGGCCAGAGAACTCATCAATGAGCGATTCTTTTGTCCTGAATCTGAAATACATTTCTTCATCAGCCATTGTATCATTGGCGTCATAAACCGTTAAGAACATCAAATGATTCTGGAGCAATTCCCCGAACCTGCCGGTAATTTTGAATCCCTTGGGCAAGCGATCTTCTTCTTCTGTTATGGTATAAGTCCCATCAACTTTAATGCTGATTTTAAACAAAATACCATAAGCCTCCGGAGAAACATATTCAGTTTCAATGTAGATAGGCGACGAATCATATAAGTTTCTGGTCTTGAACCTTCCTTTTGATATGTATTCAGTCTGAAGCAAGGGCAGGCTGTCAACCACACGTCCCATCAGGTCATATGAGGCAATCATGATAACCTGATTGTTTACGTTACGGTAACTTTCCTGAATTCCAAACCCCTGCATCAGCACCTGTGCGCTGTTCATCATAGATCTGCTCTCGTCGATAATAACAGTTGCAGTTGACTTAAATTCAGGAAGCCATTTCCTGTTTTGCATATAAGACAGCGTGAGTGTTACGAACAGTCCGATAAGGAAAAGATACCAATGACTCACAAAATGCATTACCCATTCCATGAGATCAAAAGAAGACTCCTCTTCCTGAAAAGCCTGTTTGTCTGTATTTTTCTTTACTTCTTCCATAAGCTACTACAATAACACTTCTTTCGCAAATAAATTGTATGAAAATTATTCTACTTGAAATAGAAAATAACCATAAACAACAAACTCAATGAAGATGAAATAAGCGAAATAAATGAGCTGTAATTATTTACTTTATAAAAACTCGCCGGATTCTTCTGCACATAGATGATGTCATTCGGATAAATATAATAATATTTTGAATTGATGATACTAAGCGGACGGATATCAAACTCCAACACCTCTGTTCCATTAACCGTTTCTCTGATTATCCTTACATTTTTATAATCACCGGTATAACTAATTTCTCCTGACATTGAAAGGGCTTGAAATAAGGTAAGTTTATCCTTAAATATAGGATAAACCCCTGTTCCGGCCTCTCCAATCACAGTAAAATTTTTGTTGGCCAATGTCAATTTAACTGCAGCGTCGGGAATCAGTTCCTTAAATCTGTTTTCAACAACAATTGCTGCTTCATTCAAGGTTAAACCTGCAACCGGAATGTTTTTAACAAAAGGGAAATCAACGGTTCCGTCAGGATAAACCCGGTACGAAACATTGCTTTGTGCGCTAGAAAGGGTTTGGTTGCTGGTTATCAGTCTGGAAATCGTTTCATCAGAAGTAATTAACCTGAATAATAACTCATCATTAATTTTAATGCGGTATTCCTCATAATCGAGCGCTTTATAAACAGGCAAGCGCTTATTATGCTCCTGCAATAATCCAACATGACGATAACTGTAGCAAGAACTTAGCAGCAACATGATAAGAGGGAAAAATATTATGTATTTTTTCTGCATCATATTCAAATTGGTTGTTTTGTCCGCTTAATTACCGCTACCACCTGTAAATAAAATATTGTACATAAAAATTCCGAATGAAATCGTCGAAATTGTTGTAGCAATCAACGAGGGCAAATTCAATATACTAAAAAATTGTTCATCCAGCTTCTGAATGTAAATCACATCATTTGGTTCAATATAATAATATTCCGAATTTAAAATAGATTCACTGCGTAAATCAAAAACCTTCACCACGGTACCATGGTCCGTTTCCCGTATTATCCGCACCCTACTCCTGTCGGCATAAGTTCCTGCATCACCAGCCATGGCCAGCGCCTGAAAGATATTTATTTTTTCTCTGAGAATAGGATAATATCCGGTTCTGTTTGCACCTATGATACTGAAATAGCGGTTTACAACGCGCAATTCGATGGTACTGAAAGAATATAACGGTTCAATGGCTTTTTCCAGTGTTCGGGTTGCCTCCCTGGCCGTTTTACCGGCAACCGAAACTTCACCTATCATAGGAAAAACAATGCTTCCGTTTGGTTGCACGGTATAAGAGTATAAATCCGCTTGAGGATTAGCGTCCATGCTGACTGACAACAGCTGGTTATACGGCCCGTTAAACAGCGCATTTGTTTCTTCATGTGTCGAATATACCCGGACAAAAATTTTATCTCCTGTCCTGAGGCGATAATCCTCATATGCCACACTGTCTTTATAAGCCGGGATAATGTTATTCGGATCCTGCATATAATTTAATTTGCGTGCTGTCACACAAGAGCTTAACTGCACAAGCAAAAATGAAATAAATAGAAGGCGAAGACAGATTCTATACATCAATTCAGGAAATAGTTATAGAGTTTCGCAAAGATAAAGAAAATTACTTTATTTTTGCAAAAAAAACACATTAAATGCTATGCGTAATTTTAATTTATTGATTTTGCTGGTTGTATTCTCCGGAGCTTATGCACAAGACGATTATACTTACGAAATAAAGCCTGCGCAACCCAGTATGCAAGAAGAGAAACAGGGTGAATTTTTTATGGGATTTAATCTAAGTCCGACGATTTCCTGGTTGAATATTGACCACAACGATTTACATACCGACGGTGCAACCATAACCGGCGGGTTCGGACTTACAGCTGAATACTATACGGGCAGAATTTTCTCCCTGGTCAGCGGGATAAATTTCATTTTGCCCGGTGGATATGCATTTGATAGTCGCTCTTTGTCGGATAACAACACAAAAAACAACTTCAGGATTAATTATCCTGCCATTGAAGTCCCTGTTTTACTAAGAATCAACACATTACCTTTTGAAAAAACAACCTATTATGCACAAGGTGGTATTTCCGCAGCTTACCGGTTTGCAGCAAGTGAATTCCACAGGGCAGCTTCATTTGAATCGGCTGATGAAAAAAAGGATATATCACACCTCATTCATCCTTCCCTATTGAACCTGCAGGTAGGGTTTGGGGCAAAATTCAGGTTCATCAAAAAATATTATTTATTTGCCGAAGTAAATTACAAAAATTCAATCATCAATATTGCTGATGAAAAAGGTTATTTAAGTGAAGGAAGATATCCGGCCGGGGGAATCCCAACGATACTGAACGGGAACATGATTTTTTCTGTAGGAGTGTTATTCTGATTATTATTCACATGCTTAGATACCTTAAATTAATAAGAACTCAAAACCTGGTATTTATCATATTCATTCAGTATATGATGCGGCAGTTTGTACTTGTTCCCCTGCTGGAAACTTACGGACTTAATCTTCATAGCGAACAATTACATTTACTACTGCTAATCGCTGCTTCTGTACTGATTGCCGCCGGAGGATATGTTGTGAACGATTATTTTGATGCAAAAATAGACTTACTCAATAAGCCCGGAAAGGTATTGGTTGGTAAAAGCATTTCTAAACAAACAGCGATGCTGATGCATCAACTGCTCACGCTATCCGGAGTTAGCATCGGACTGATGTTGGCCTGGTGGCTCAAAAGCACTTCACTGGCTTTAATTTTCGTGGTTATTCCGGGATTGCTCTGGTTTTATTCTGCAAGTTACAAGCGTCAGTTAATAATAGGGAACCTGGTAATAGCTTTTCTTTCGGCAACTTCGGTTATCATCGTTGCTATCAGTGAAATTGCCTTGCTTAAAATTCAATACAGAGATTTGATTTACAGCACCCCGGTAGCTACGCAGTTGTATGCCTGGACAGGTGGTTTTGCCATCTTCTCATTTTTGCTGACCTGGATACGGGAAATCATCAAAGACATGGAAGACGAATATGGCGACAGGGAACTCGAGTGCCGGACCATGCCTATTGTATGGGGAAAAACCGCCTCAAAATCGTGTGTCATTCTACTAGTGTGCATCACCATTGCTCTGCTGTTTTACATCAATCATTTTTACATTGATTTTCAAGGAACCCTCACCCTCAGATACATCATTTTCGGACTGGTATTCCCGTTTGGATTTTTATGCTATCTGCTGATTAAAGCAAAAAGTCCTACCGATTTTCATCAGGCTGCTGTCTTAACAAAATTTATCATGTTTATCGGTTTACTTTATACTCCTGTTTTCTATTTTTTACTTGCCCGGGAAACCGGCATTAAACTGTTTCACCTTTTCACTTTACAATAATTGGTCAGCCCATGTTGGAAAACCTGAAAAAATATAACATCATACTTGGTTCAGCCTCTCCCAGGCGACAAGAACTACTGCGAGGCATCAACATCGACTTTGAGGTTATGTCAATGGATGTGGATGAAAGCTTTCCTCCATACTTGTCAGGCGTTGAAATTCCGATGTATCTTGCAGAAAAGAAAGCAGAAGCTTATAAAAATATGTTAACGGATGAACGGATGGTCATAACCGCCGATACCATTGTTTTTCTGGAAGGAAAAGTCCTTGGCAAGCCGGCTGATAAAAAAGAAGCAATAGCAATGTTGCAACAACTCTCTGGAAAGACACATCAGGTGATAACCGGCGTATGCATCAGCACTTTAAACCGCCGGCGCACGTTTCATACGATTTCCGAAGTTAAGTTCGCCCGACTCAATGAAGCGGAGATTGAATACTATCTTGAAAACTACGCTCCCTACGACAAGGCAGGCTCTTATGGTGTTCAGGAGTGGATCGGTTTTATCGCGGTAGAACAGATCAACGGTTCTTATTTTAATGTGATGGGATTGCCGATACAGCGATTGTATAATGAATTGAAGAGGTGGTAATTGACACACAATATGATAATAGTAGAGACATCCGATTCGGGCGTCTCTACATTATTTATCAATCATTATTTGTTTAACAGGGGCGTTGCTGCTGAAACAATTTTCGCCTTCACCCCGTCTTTCGTTTCATTCAGCTCCATAAAAATAGTATCTCCCTCGTGCACTTCTCCTGACAATACAATATCGGCAAGTTCATCTTCGAGATAGCGTTGAATAGCCCTTTTCAGAGGACGGGCACCGAATTGCACATCATAACCTTTTTCAGCAATAAAATCTTTTGCCTCTGGCGACAGTTCAATATTATAGCCTAAACTGGTAACGCGACTAAACAAGCCCTTCAGTTCCAGATCGATGATTTTCTTAATGGTCTCTTTGTTTAACTGATCAAACATCACGATTTCATCCACACGGTTCAGAAACTCGGGAGAAAATGTCCGGTTCAGGGCTTTCTGAATGACCCCTCTTGAATACTCCATGTCCATTTCCAAAGAGGAATCGATATTAAAACCAACCCCTTTACCAAAATCTTTCAACTGACGGGTACCGACATTAGAAGTCATGATGATGATGGTATTTTTAAAGTCAATTCTCCTTCCCAGACTGTCAGTCAGGCGTCCTTCATCCATAATCTGCAACAAGAGATTAAACACATCCTGATGCGCTTTTTCAATTTCATCAAACAACACAATTGAATACGGCTTGCGGCGCACTCTTTCGGTGAGCTGACCGCCTTCTTCGTACCCCACATATCCCGGAGGGGCTCCTATCAAACGCGAAACCGAGAATTTTTCCATGTATTCGCTCATATCCATACGAATGAGTGCATCCTGACTATCGAACATGAATTCAGAAAGCACTTTGGCTAAATGGGTTTTACCCACTCCGGTCGGACCGAGAAAAATAAACGAGCCAATTGGCTTTCCCGGATCTTTCAGTCCGATCCGGTTGCGCTGAATGGCTTTGACTATCTTGTTAACCGCTTCGTCCTGTCCGATGACTCTTCGCATCAGATCATCTTTCATCTGCCTCAGTTTCAATCCCTCCGCCTGTGCAATACGCTGTACCGGAACACCTGACATCATGGCAACCACCTCAGCAACTTGTTCCTCATCCACCGTTTCAGGGTGCAACTGCGACTCTTTTTCCCATCTTCTGACAGCGTCCTCCAACTGATATTGGCATTGTTTTTCTTGATCGCGGATGGGTCCGGCAAGTTCATATTTTTGTTCGCTGAGGACTTTCATTTTTTCTTTCTTCAGCTCTTCGATTTTCTTTTCCAGTTCTTCAATCTCAGCCGGGACAGAAACAGAACCGATATGTACACGCGAACCAGCCTCATCTAATGCATCAATGGCTTTGTCCGGAAAACAACGGTCGGTAATATAACGATCGGTCAGCCGCACACATGCTTTAATGGCATCCGGTGTATATCTCACGTTGTGATGATATTCATACCGATCCTGAATATTTTCCAGTATTTTTAACGTCTCTTCCGGGGTTGTCGGATCAACCATAATTTTCTGGAACCTGCGCTCCAACGCACCATCTTTTTCAATACTCTGCCGATATTCATCCAGTGTCGTAGCTCCGATGCACTGAATTTCGCCCCTTGCCAGTGCCGGTTTCAGCATATTGGCAGCATCAAGCGAGCCGGGAGCGCCTCCTGCTCCGACAATCGTATGAATTTCATCAATAAATAAAATCACGTTTGGATTTTTCTGCAACTCATTCAGGATGGCTTTGATGCGTTCTTCGAATTGACCGCGGTATTTAGTCCCCGCAACAATAGACGCCATATCCAGGGCTACGACCCTTTTATCAAACAACACCCTTGAAACACGTCTTTGAATGATCCGCAAAGCAAGTCCTTCCACGATAGCTGATTTTCCCACTCCCGGATCCCCTATCAGCACAGGGTTATTTTTTTTCCTGCGACTCAGGATCTGAGCCAGGCGTTCAATCTCACGTTCCCTTCCCACAATCGGGTCTAGGCGGTTTTCCAAGGCAGCTTTCGTAATATCAGCGCCGAAGGTATCAAGCGCCGGCGTATCCGAGTGTTTTTGTGTTCCTGACGGTGGCGTTTTTTGTTGTGAACGTGGGTCATCATCTTCATCCTCATCCTCATCATGAAAACCTGTACCCATCACAGGACCTTGCGGTTTCGGCGATTCCAGAAAAGACTTAACCTGATCGTATGATAAATGTTCTTCGTTCAACACATCCACAGCCAAGTTGTTTTTTTCTTTTAAAATTGCCAGTAGCAAGTGTTCTGTATCTGCCACATCAGCATCAAACAGACGACTTTCCAATTCCATGATTTTCTTGATACGTTCCGTACTTTTCAGCACTGGAATTGCTTCTCCCGCCGGTTCTCTGTCTGTACGAATGCGGCTTTCTATCGATTGTTTGACCTTGAGAAGATTTACTCTGAGTTCCTGAAGTATTTCAATGGCTTTTCCTTGTCCGTTGCGCAACAAGCCCAGCAACAAATGTTCCGGTCCCACGTAATTATTACCTAACCTTTCTGCTTCCTGCGCACTATATTGAAGCACATGATGTAGTTGTTCCGAATAGTTTACTGTCATATAATCATCTGATTGCTTTTCCAAACAAAAGTAGGGAAAATTTTTTACATTGTTTTTATTTGCTTTGTTGATATAACAAAATTAATACCTATAAGGTTTTTTTTATAATCTCTGCTATTTTGTCATGCGAATCAGGAGTCCATTTTATTAATAATTGGATTGTTCACAATTTTCATTCCCCGTGCGGTTTTTAACAAAAAATCATGTAACTTTGTTATTTTAAAACAGAACATTTAATGGAGTTGAAGACTTCCCTATACAATAATAAATTATAATTTCAGCGATATGGAAAACAAAGCATTACTGAACGAAGTGTTGGAAAAAGCTCAAACTTGGTTAGACGGCAATTATGATCTTGAAACAAAAAAAGCTGTTCGCCAAATGATGGATGCCGATGATAAAACAGAATTAGTCGAATCATTTTACCGCGACCTGGAATTTGGCACCGGCGGTTTGCGGGGCATCATGGGTGTAGGTACTAACCGCATGAACATCTACACTGTAGGGGCTGCTACGCAAGGGTTGAGCAACTACCTGAAAGCGCAGTTCGCCAATCTGCCACAAATTTCGGTGGTTATTGGTCACGATTGCCGGAACAACAGCCGAAAGTTTGCAGAAATTTCTGCCGATATATTTTCTGCCAACGGCATCAAGGTATATCTTTTCGAGGAGTTAAGACCTACTCCTGAAGTGTCTTTTGCGATTCGTCACTTCGGATGTCAAAGTGGTATCATCCTGACTGCTTCCCATAATCCGAAAGAATACAATGGTTACAAAGCATACTGGGATGATGGTGCTCAAATGATTGCTCCACATGACGAAAATGTCATCAGCGAAGTCATGAAAATCAAGGACGTGAACGAGATTAAATTCAAAGGAAATCCTGATTTAATTGAAATTATAGGAGAAGATGTTGATAAATTATTCATCGATAATATTAAAACCATCTCCTTATCTCCGGAATCCATCAAGAGAAATAAAGACATGAAAATCGTCTTTACTCCGATTCACGGAACCGCAGTTAAACTGGTTCCCCGGGCATTAAAAGAATACGGATTCACCAATATCATTCACGTACCCGAACAGGACGTAGTGAGCGGTGATTTCCCTACTGTTTATTCACCTAATCCCGAAGAGCCTGCCGCACTCGACATGGCCATCAAAAAAGCCATCGAAACAGATGCTGATCTTGTTTTAGCCACCGATCCGGATTCCGACAGAATGGGGATAGCCGTTAAGAATGATAAGAATCACTGGATGCTGGTCAATGGCAATCAAACGGCTTTAATTTTTGTTTATTACCTGATTCGCAGATGGAAAGAACTTGGTAAATTAAAAGGTAAGGAGTTCATTGTAAAAACCATCGTAACGACGGAAATCATCAAAGAAATTGCAGAAAAGAACCATGTTGAATGTTTCGATTGTTATACTGGATTTAAATGGATAGCTGCCATTATCCGTGAGAATGAGGCTACAAAACAATACATCGGGGGAGGTGAAGAAAGCTATGGTTTTCTTCCTGAGACATTTGTCCGCGACAAAGACGCGGTTTCTTCCTGCACCCTGATGGCTGAAATTTCCGCCTGGGCAAAAGATAATGGTAAGACGCTCTATGAATTATTACAGGACATTTACCTGGAATACGGTTACGGAAAAGAAAAAGGCATTTCTGTCGTGAGAAAAGGCAAATCGGGCGCCGAGGAGATTCAGAAGATCATGAGTGATTTCCGCAACAACCCGCCGAAAGAACTGGCAGGATCCAACATTGTGGTTATTAAAGATTACAAAACATTAAAACAAACCAATCTTGCTACAGGAGAAGTAACCGATCTGGATATGCCGGTAACATCCAATGTATTGCAATATTTCACCGAAGACGGTACCAAAATATCCGTTCGTCCTTCAGGAACCGAGCCCAAAATTAAATTCTACATCGAAGTACGGGGTGATATGAAATCCCGCGCAGATTACGACGCTGCCGATACTGCTGCCAACCAAAAAATCGAAGCAGCCAGGGCATCGCTGGGCGTATAAGCTAATCAATATTCCACGAAAGCGGAGTGTTCCGGAAAGTTAATTTTCATGTCCAACTCAGGATGACTTTCCCGCACATCCCGCTTTCCATTACATCAAATCCTTGTTGAAAATCATCAATATGAAAACGATGCGTGATGATGGGAGATAAATCAATTCCCGTAATGAGCATTTGTTCCATCTGATACCAGGTTTCCCACATTTCCCGTCCGTAAATACCTTTTAGTGTAAGGGCTTTGAAAATTACGGTGTCCCAGTTGACGGAAGTAGAATTGGGCAATATACCAAGCAGCGCTACCTTGGATCCGTTGTACATATTTTCGAGCATGCTTTCAAAAGCCGCAGGCGAACCCGACATTTCGAGTCCGATATCAAACCCATGCATACGTAATTGTTTGATAACGCTTTCTATCGTTTCTCCTTTCGACGGGTTGATGGTCAGCGTAGCACCCATCCGTTTTGCTATTTCAAGTCGGTAGTCGCTTAAATCGCTGACAACAATGTGTCGCGCACCCGAAAAACGACAGATAGCCGTTGCCATACATCCAATCAGTCCGGCGCCCGTAATCAGCACATCTTCTGCTATCAGCGGAAAAGATAAGGCGGCGTGGGCAGCATTTCCGAAGGGATCCATGATAGCAGCCATTTCATCCGAAATTCGGGAATCCAGTTTAACCGCATTGGATGCCGGTAATGAAAGGTATTCAGCAAAACTGCCGTCCCTGTTCACTCCTACACCAATGGTATTTTCACACACATGCAGTTTCCCGCGGCGACAATTCCGGCAATGCCCGCAAGCGATATGTCCTTCGCCTGTGACCCGGTTGCCTATTTGAATATTCTTCACGCCACGACCTTTTTCCACCACCTCACCCACATATTCGTGACCGATGATCATAGGTGTTTTGATGGTGCGCTGCGACCATGCATCCCATTTGTAGATATGTAAATCGGTACCGCAAATAGCTGTCTTCCTGATTTTGATTAGCACATCGTTGATTCCAACGTGTGGCAGGGGCATATCCTGCATCCAGATGCCTTTTTCAGGGCGGAGTTTGACAAGAGATTTCATATTTATCAAGTTATTTTACCACAAAAGAAAACACAAAGAGTGAATAACGAATAGTGATTTACAATATACTTAATTCCTTTCCGGTTTTGCAAAACGCATCAATGCATTGATCAAGCTGCTGTGTTGTGTGCGCAGCAGACAATTGAACCCGGATACGCGCCTGTCCTTTAGGCACAACCGGATAATAAAATCCAACCACGTATATTCCCTTATCCAACATTTTCGCTGCAAATTCCTGTGCCAGTTTGGCATCATACAACATCACAGCACAAATAGCCGATTGCGTAGGTTTAATATCAAACCCGGCCGCTTCTATTTTCGACACGAAATAGCTCGTATTCTGATGCAATTTATTCTGTAATTCATTCGTCGTTTCCATCATCCGGAACATTTTGATACCGGCAGCTGCAACCATAGGAGGTATAGAATTTGAAAAAAGATAAGGCCGGGAACGTTGACGCAACACATCAATGATTTCTTTTTTCCCGGTTGTAAATCCACCTATAGCTCCTCCGAAAGCTTTTCCTAAAGTACCCGTAATGATTTCAACTTTCCCTTTCAGACCGTATAATTCAGTCACCCCTCTGCCCGTTTTGCCGACAACTCCTGCCGAATGCGACTCGTCCACCATAATCATGGCATCGTACTGCTGTGCCAATGAATAAATGTGGTCTAATGGTGCTACATTCCCATCCATCGAAAACACCCCGTCGGTGACAATTAACCTAAAACGTTGTTTTTGTGCCAGTTTCAGTTGTTGTTCCAGCTCCCCCATATCAGCATTGGCATAGCGGTACCGTTGTGCCTTACACAAACGCACCCCGTCGATAATCGAAGCATGATTTAACGCATCGGAAATGATAGCATCTTCTTCAGTAAGCAAGGGTTCAAACACACCACCATTGGCATCGAAACACGCAGCATAGAGGATTGCATCTTCAGTCCCAAAGAACTGCGAAATCTCAGCTTCGAGTTGCTTGTGAAGATTCTGGGTGCCGCAAATAAACCGCACGGATGACATGCCAAAACCATGCGTTTCTAACGCTTCAGCCGCCGCCGCTTTTAAATCCGGATGATTAGATAAGCCCAGGTAATTGTTAGCACAGAAATTCAGCACTTCTTTCCCGTCGGAAACACGGATAACAGCGCCTTGTGGAGACAAAATAATCCGCTCGTTCTTATACAGACCAGCGGATTCTATTTCAGATAACACTTGCGTTAAGTGAGCTTTAACTCTTTCAAACATAATTTTCGCGATTAGATTTAACAACTCACAAATATAAGCTTTATCGGTGATAAAAAAGAAACTAAGGTAATTTTTGTGTGAATCTGTTTCTGATTTATATTGGAGCATCCGAATTGGATTGAATCAACCGATACACGAACGGATATATTTTACAGGCCACACAGAAACCAACGGCAGCTTCCAGCAAGGCGCAGATACCAAAAATAAGCGTAAGAACCACTGCAGTCGTGTTTAAGCCAAATAAAACTGCCAAACTGATTAAGGCCGAAAAGAGCAATCCGATGCGGGCAGCAAAGATTTTCGGACCGGCGTTAATCAATTGCGGATTCACTTTCAACTTGGTTAATATTAACTTTGAAATAATGGCCAGCGGACTGTATTGAGGTTTTTCAATGCTCCTCACAAAAAAATCAGTGACTAAAAACAATACCGGGATGATACTGGAGGTCAGCAGGAATATCATCAACAGAATAACAGTAAAAAAACCATTTAAGCGGGCTACATGTTCATCCATTTTTTTGAATGATATCGGACAAAACGCGTTGCTATTCATATCTGATTAATGTATTAATTTGTGAACGTGCCAATAAAAAACGACATTCATTAAACACAGCACAAAAATAAGGGTCATGGGACAAGTTTCCAATACCCTTTTTGGCGTAAATCAGTACCATAAATACGGTATTTTTACAAAAACGAATCTAATGTACCGGTTTCCAACACTTTGTATTTCCCGTTAGATTCCGTAACCATGCAGCATTCGGTGTAGGCATCGTGTTCAAAAATAATAATTTGTTTATGCTCGATAGCTTCATCCAGCAACACTTTTTTTTCGGTCATGGAAGTCACCGGAAAAGTATCATATGCCGACACCCATGCCAGTGGCACATTCGCGGCGCTTGGAATCACATCACCTGCATACACAAACGTTTTATCCTCTTTGCGGATATAGGCAACCAACTGACCGGGGGTATGGCCGTTAAATAATTTCAGGGTAACGCCCTTGCATACATCCGTGGTATTAGTAACTAATTTCAGGCGACCGGCTTTTTGAACCGGCAGCATGTTTTCCGCGAAGTAAGAATCCCCTTCCCTGACATTCGGATCCAGGAAGTTTTCCCATTGCGATTTACCCACCCAATGATCCGCATTGGGGAAAGTCAGCACCAGTTCTTTATTTTCATTATACCGGGTACAATCGCCGCAATGGTCAAAATGCAGGTGGGTCAGGATTACATCAGTAATGTCGTTGCAAGTCAGGCCAAAATCTTGTAACGCCATCTCAAAATCAACAATTTTCTTTATTCCGTAAAACCGGAGGTAATCCTTTTGTTTATTCCCGGTTCCGGTATCAATTAATATCTTCTTATTCCCTGTATCAACAAGCAAACAACGTATCGTCA